>JAZDKG010000088.1:0-39635 GCA_043803205.1 Planctomycetota bacterium | reverse complement strand
CCCGTGTCGGCGATGGTGCGTCCGAGGGGGTTCACGATGACGCTTTTGGGGTCGATGACGGAGGAGAGGAAGTAGCTGCGGGTCTCGTAGGCCCACGAGTTGGTTTGGAGGCCGCCTCTGAAGGCGCTAGCGAAGAGGATGAGCTCGGGATGGAGGTCGCGATAGGCGAGGCGGAGCTCTGCGAAATTGAGATCGTAGCAGAGGGCGAAGCCGAGGCGGCCGAAGGGGGTGTCGAGGACGAGGGGGCCGGTGCCCGGGGAGATTCCCTTTTCGAGTTCCCAGATGGTGGGGAACATCTTGTGGTAGTCGGCGATGAGTCGGCCGGAGCGGTTGAAGAGGAGGAGGGAGTTGTAGCGGCGGTCGTTTTCGAGGGTGATGTGGCCTGCGGCGACGCCTATGGAGAGGGAGCGGGCGGCGTCGGCCAGCGCGGAGAGGACGGGGCCGTCGAGGGTTTCGGCGGCGTCGGGGGAGCAGGCGTGGTTCTGGACGGCGCAGACCTCGGGGAGGACAGCGAGGTCGGCGCCCTGGTCGGCGGCGCGACTGAGAAGCTGGCGGGCGGCGCGGAGGTTGTCGTCGAGGTTGAAGGCGGAGCGGGGGGTGGTGTGGCGGATGTCGAGGGCGCAGATCGAGACGCGCAAGAGCTTTGCCATGGGGAGATCCTTGTTCCTGCTGGAAGTTGAGGGGAGGGTGCTATGGGCTTGGCTTGGGGCGATGGCGCTGGACCATGTCGGAAAGCTTGACGCCGACTTCATGCGCTTTGGCGAGGAAGGCGGCCTCGTCGTCGATGCCCGCTTCCTGCATGAGGGTTTCGAGGGTGAGGCGGTCGGCGCAGGGGGAGCCAGCGAGGATGCGGGCGAGGCGGTCCCAGTCGATGGTGCCGGAGAAGGGGATTATGTGCTGGTCCCAGAGGCCGTTGTTGTCGTGGAGATGGAGAATGAGGAGACGGTCCTTGAGCTTTTCGAGGTGGTCGAGGCCGGTGCGCTCAAACGGGGCGAGGTTGGCGTGACCGGAGTCGAAGCAGAGGCCGAGGAAGTCGGAGGAGTAACGGGAGAATAGGGTTTGGATCTGAGCGAAGTCGCCGTTTTCGAGGGCGAGCCGGACGTTCGAGCGGCGGGCGAATGGTTCGAGCTCGTCGAGCGATTTCGTGAGGGCGGCGAAGGCGGGGGGGAATTTGTCGCCTTCTTCGCTCGTGGGGTGGATGACGATGACGTCGCCGCCGAGGCGCTGGGCAAGAGAGATGCGGTTCTTGACGAGCTCGACGCCGGCGAGGCGCTCGTATTCGAGGGAGGAAGTCCAGCGTTTTTCTGCGCCGGTCGTGGCGTGGACGCCGTCGAGGGAGAGGTGATAGTCGGCGAGCCAGCGGGAGATCGCGTCCACCTCGACGTCGGAGTAGAGGAAGTCATCGCTCCAATGGTGGCACCAGTGGACGCGGGAGAAGCCGGCCTCGGCGATTCGGCGGAGTGCAGGCTCCGGGCAGCCGGTGTCGTGGGCGTAGTCGGTTGCTATGGCGAGCATGGTTCGTCCTTAGTAGAGAGTGAGACGAATCCGGTACACGGTCTAGGGGCTCTAACATAACCGGACACGGCCGCGACGCTTTGGGAGGGGCGAGCGGCATAGTGGGGTGGAAGTGGGGGCGTCCCTTCGGGGTGCGGCGGGATCCCGCAGTCGCGGGACTGCTGCGTTGCTCCTCGTCGCCATATCGGTCTCTTGATATGCCTCCTCGTCGCGCCTTGCATCAGCCCCCGTCGCGCGCGCAACGCGACTCGTGCCTGGTTATGTTAGAGCCCCTTAGAGCGGCGGGGCAAGGGAAAAAGGGGCGGAGGGAGCGGGTTCATTTGCCACAGAGGCGCACGGCGAGCTTGAGGTAAGACCAACCGTCCGGCTCGTAGGCGAGGGACTCGGCGAGGTAGAACTCGTCGGCGTGGAACTCCTCAGCGGCGATGCGGGCGAGCTCGAAGACGGCGCGAGGGGTTCCCCAGACGTAGGCGCCGGCGGCCAGGCGCGTCTTTCCCTGGGCGAGGAGGTCGGCGGTGGAGCGCATGTGGAGGCGGAAGGCTGCGGGGTCGCCCGAGGGGGAGGCGAGGGGGAAGACGGAGTCGAAGAGGTCCTCCTTCGACCAGGCGGCAATGTCGCAGAGCTGTCCGGCGAGGGCATCGCGGACGGGGTGCTCTTCGATGCGGTATTTCCGGCCGGCGGCATCGGGTTCAGGGAGCTTGATGAAGCGGTTGGTTCCGCCGCCGCCCCAGATCTGACCGATCCAGCGGACGTTCGGGGCTTGAGCGCGCTGTAGGGCGCGGGCCTTGCGGCAGAAGTCGGTGACGAAGCCGGCTCGGAAGGCGATCCAGTCGGGGTCGTCGTTGGGGATGGAGAAGGGGTCTTTGCCCGTCCGGGATTTGAAGGCCTCGACCGCTTCGGGCTCGTAGCCGTGGAGGACGACGCCGGCATCGTCGGTGAGCTGGTCGCGGTAGTCGCCCTGGTTCTTGACGAAGTCGAGGATGATGCCGTCGGGTTGATAGGCGAGGATCTCGCGGAGGAGTCCGAGAAGGTATTCCTGGTTCTCGGGCAAGGCCCAGGCGAGCTTGGCGCGGAAGCGATTGCCGTTTCTGCCGACGGTGCAGACCTCGGGGTGTTCGCGGACGCGTTTGGAGGCGTAGCCCCAGGCGTCGTCTTCGCCTGAGACCTGGACCCAGGCGTAGACCTCGATTCGAGCGGCATGGGCGCGCGTGATCACCTCGGCGAAGGAGTCGAGGGTGCGGAAGTCGGACTTTTCGAACTTCGCGAGGTTGGGGGTGAGGAAGTAGTCGACGTGGCAGTTATCGGGGAGGAGGCCGTGGAAGGGCTCGCGGAGTTTGCTCCAGTAGGCGGTGGTGCCGCCGTCGGTGCAGCGCCAGACGATGCGTTTGACCCCCGCGGCGACGTGACGATCGACGATGGTCTGGATGCCGTCGGGGGTGAACGGCACATGGTAGGAGTGGACCCAGTCGCAGAAGGAGGTGATGGGGGCGAAGGTGAGACGGGAGTCGGGCGGGAGCTGCTCAACGCGCGGCGGGATCGGTTCAGCGGGGAGACTTTCGGCGCGGGCGCGTAGGAGCTCGTAGTGCGCGCGGATGGTGTCGTCGTCGAGGGCGGTGCGATAGACGGCGATCTCGTCAAGGGAGCCGGCGAAGGGGCGGTCGAGCGCGGTGTTGCCGGCGCCGAAGGTCGTTGGAACGGTGGTGCCCGTGTACTGGGCGGTCGAAGCGGAGAAGGCGCGGGGGGTCCTCGAGATCGAACCGTTGACGGAGAAAAGGAGGATGCCCTTTTCGAAGTCGGCCCCGAGGACGACGTGGGAAAAGCGACCGGGCGCAAGCGCGCCGACGGCGGGGGGAATGGCTTCCTTCGCGGAGCGGACAAACGCGTTGAGGGTGAGGCCTGAAAGCTGGAGCTGGGAGCCGTAGTTCTCGCAGCCGCGCAAGGTCATGACGGTCTGTGGGAGGTCAAGGTCGTGGCCGGGGGCGACCCAGAGCTCGACGGTGACGCCGGGGGCGCTGTTCAAGAGGGAAGCGAGGTCGGGGCCCGCAACGGAGAGGACACTGTGCAATCCATCGAAGGCGAGGGCGCCTCCCAAGAGGCCCTCGTCGAGCGGGCGGCAGTCGCGCGCGTTCGCGTCGAGGTTGGAGACGAGGTTGAGGGTAGAGTTTCCATCGAGCGAGTCGAGGGGGTAGTAGGCGACGAGGCCCGGTGTGGAGAGGACCGCCTTGCGATAGTCGCCGCCTTGGGATGCGAGGAGGCGGACACGCGCGGCGCGATCGAGGAAATCGAAGCGCAGGCTAGCGGACTGCACGATGTAGCCCCGGGTGGCGTCGGAGAGGGTGCTATCGAAGGTGAAGCGGAAGGAGTTGCGGCCAGCGCGGAGGCTCTCCCGGGGGATGGGGATTGAGCCGGAATGGAGGCCTTCGCCGAGAAGGGAAGAAGGCCAGGAGAGGCGCAGGCGACCGTTCAGGGTGAGGGAGCCCTCTTCGGAGGAGTCGATGTCGTCGATGGTGAGCTCGAGGCGGACTTCCGCAGTGGCAAGCGCGTCCGCGGGGACGTCGAAGACGAGGGCCCTAGCGGTTCCGACGGGGACATCGTAGAGGACGAGGGGGAGGGATGTGGAGGGCTCAAGGACGCGGAGGTCCTCGGCGAAGACGCGGACGCAGAGCAGAGGGATGAGGAGGACAAAGATGGGGAGGATCGCTCTCATCGTCGGGTGCTCCTTGGTTCCTGCGAAGGGCGCTGCTCGGACGGATCATACCTGGGGGAAAAGCAATCAGCGGTGGAACTGGGGGAGGTAATCCCTGTATTCCTCGAGGTAGTCGTTCACGAGCTTACGCGCGGTGGAGAGGCCGCGGACGAAGGGGTCGAGGCACAGGGCTTCGAGGAAGAGCGTTCGGTCACCTGTCGCGGCGGCCTGGGCGATGAGCTCGTGGATGGCGATCTGCCGGCGGCAGAGCTCGGCGGGAACGAAGGGGAGTGGGCCGACGGCGACGCTCCTGGGGCGGCCGCCCGCGACGACGGCGGGGACATCCACGACGGCGTCATATGGAAGATTGGAGACCGCGCCCTCGTTCGGGATAACCATTGCATCGAAGCTGGTGGGGCGGCTCGTGAGCAAGGCGTGCATGACGGCGACGGGGGATTCGCGATAGTAGGGGCCGGCGGGGTCCTTCGGGAAGGGGAACTTCCCCTTGCCGAGGATGCGCTGGACCTCGACGTCGTCGATGGTGCCTGTGGCGCCGGTCTTCTTTCTTTCAGTGCGGAGGTATTCGGCGATTCGCTGGGAAGCGGACTCGTAGCCGAGGCGCTCCCATTCTTCCTTGGCGTAGAAGAAGGGGAGGTATTCGCAGATGTGGGAGTCGTAGCCGACGGGGTAGACGCCGAAGGCGTTGAGGAACTCGAGGGTGAAGACCTGCTCGGGCATGTATTCGTGGACCTTGCGCCAGTAAGGGCTTTGGCGGCTAGCGTCGAGGAAGGCGTCCATGAAGCTTTCGCCGGTGTCGCGCTTGCGGATATCGAGGAGGAAGTTCATATGGTTGATGCCTGCGGAGATGACTTGGAGGTCGCCGGGCTCGAAGCCGAGCATCTCGGCGACGACGCCCATGGAGCCGTGGACCTGGTGGCAGAAGCCGATGGCGCGGTAGGAGGCGTACCGCTGGAGGTAGGTGCAGAGCATGGACATGGGGTTGGTGAAGTTCATGATCCATGCGTCGGGGGCGAGATCCTGAAGGTCCCGGACGATGTCGATCATGATGGTGATGTTGCGAAGGGCGTGGATGCAGCCGGCTGGTCCGCCGTTCTCGCCCTGGAGGAGGTGGACGCCGTGGCGGGCAGCGATCTCGATGTCCCGCAGCCAGAACTCGTAGCGATGGGGGGCGTAGGAGGTGACGACGAAGTCGGCACCGGCGAGCGCGGCGCGGCGGTCTGTTGTCGCTTCGATTCGTAGTGGCGAGCCCTTCGAGGCGGCGAAGGCGCGCAGGCGGCTTTCGGACTCGCGCAGGCGCTCGGGATCGATGTCCATGAGGACGAATGTCGCGTCGTTGAGGATCTCGGAGTCGACGAGCTCGCGGGCGATGGCGAGCGAAAAGCCGACGGAACCGGCGCCGATCATGGCGATGCGACGGGACACGGGGGTTTCCTTTCGATTCCAGGGGACTAAAGGGCGGGGGGGGCAGAACGCAGCAGATGAATTGAACCACAAGGGGGTGACCTGGCAAAGAGAAAAGGGGATAGACTTCAACAAAAGAAAGCGTTTGATAGTGTACGCTATGGAAAAGCGAAAGCGGGTGGCTCAGGCGGGTTCCGGGACCTAATGGCAATGGCGGTAAGATTATAGACATGTTCTCGAAAACCTTGAAGAATGCGGTTGCGCGCACAGAAAGAGACCGTATAATAGAAGAGGGAAAGCGATGGATTGGGGGGGTGCGCGAAGGGGGAGATTTGAGTCTCCGCGATATCGCAAGACTGAGCAACGTGTCGATCTCGACAGTGTCAAAGGCGCTGTCGGGGACGGGGACGATCTCGGCCGAGACGCGCAAGCGGATCCAGGCGGTCGCGGACCAGATGAGGTATCGGCCGTCGCAAGCCGCGCGGACTCTTGCCACGGGGCGCCGGGAGGCGATCGGGTTCGTCAGCGAGGAAGGGTACGGGCCCACGCAGGAGTGGACGCTGCGGACGCTCTTCGGGCTGACGCGGGCGCTCGAGGAGCGGGGGTATCACACGATGCTTTTCTACCGGGAGCCGAGCGAGAAGGTGCTTCCATCGATGGTCTTGAGGCGGAGCGTGGACGGGGTGGTGCTGGACACGAGATGGGCGACAGGGCTCCTTGAGCACTTGGAGGAGATCGGGATCCCGTTCGTGTCGGCGAACGCGCTGGAGGAGGTCCAAGGGGACGCGGTTTTCCCGGACGACGCGCACGCGGCGCGGATCGCGACCGAACACCTCCTCGCCCTGGGGCACAGGCGGATCGCGTATGTCTGTGCGCGCACGCCGCACATCCAGTGGATTCATGCGAAGCGCTGGAGCGGTTTTGTGGAGGCCATGAGCCGGGCGGGCTTAGCGGCGAACCCGGGCGGAGGGGAGCTAGCGACGTATGACGAGCTCGTGGAGCGGGAGTTAGCGCGGGACAGCCGGCCGACGGCGCTCGTGTGTTTCGACGACGAGGACGCGGGTCAGATCATGCAGAGACTCAAGGCGCGGGGGATCCGGGTGCCCGAGGATATGAGCGTGGTGGGGCAGAATGACATGGATTTCTGCCGGTGGCTTGAGCCGGCTTTGACGACGGTGAAGCTGCCCTTTGAGGAAGTGGGGGCGGAGGCGGGAAAGATGGTTTTGGAGAGGATCGAGACGCCGGAGCGTTTAGCGAGGCAGGTTCTCCTCAAGGGGGAGCTGGTAGTGCGGGGATCGACGGCGCCGCCTCGGGAGACTTGGGGGGCTTACGCGCGATCAGGCGCCGGAAAGGAGGTGGTGATCGACAGTTGAGTTGGGCAGAGCAAGGGTTCGTTGAGTATGTAGTACGGATCGTGGTGATCCAATATGGAGGAAGAAGCAGATGAAGAAGAAGGGTTTCACACTGATTGAGCTTCTGGTGGTGATGGTGATCATCGCGTTGCTTGTGGGGCTCTTGCTCCCGGCGCTTGGGAGAGCCCGCGAGGAGGCCCGCAAGACCCAGTGCAGGAGCAACCTGAGGCAGATCGGACTGGCCCTCAACATGTACACCACCGACAACAAAGGATGGACGCCTCCGGGCTACGGGCAGTGGGTCGGGACGTATAACCACTCGACGGTGAACGAGAACGGGTGGACCTGTGGGGCGGATCGACGCGTATGCCAGCTTTACATGACAAACAAAACGGCCTACACGGGCGGGGCGACCTACGAGGCGGATGTCCAGGGAACTGCATTGCCGCGGTGGTTCACCGACCCGCTGTTCTCGCCCGGTGCGGGCGGAGGGATCCCCACGGGCCTGGGAGTGCTCTTCAGCGGCGGCTATCTGACGCAGAAGGGCGCAGCGGTTCTGGATTGTCCATCGCGGACGTTCCCGGAGGTCTCGACGGACCTGAATGAGCCCTGCGACCGGGCGACGGCCAGCGCTGGGAAGGTTTACCTGATGCAGTTCAAGCAGGCTGTCGAAGACGCCGGGAAATTCGATCCTAATGAGCCCTTCTGGACGACGAACGGGCGGACCACGTGGACCGATGACGACCAACTCTCCGCGTTTCCGATTCAGCGTCAGGTCGGGATGATGGTCAACGGGACCATGCTTTCCCAAGGCGGGTTCGCGGATGGGTGGACGTACTATCGCGGGGATTACAACTTCGCCAGCCCAACGACTTTGGGCACCCACGGCTATATCGGTGGAACGTGGGACGATGCATTGATCGCGGGGAACAGGTGCCGCACGAGCATCATCGGCTCGTACCAGATACGTCCGGAGTACAAGGTCGGCAACTACTGCACCAACAGCTACGAGTTCGACCGGATGCAGGGCAGGGCGCTTGCGTCCGACGCTGTATGGGGCTTCTTCAGCCGGGGCTACGATCCGGGCTGGGGCGGCGGCACGCTGGGTCCATACGTTACAGCGTCGATCTGGCGTTACGGGTTGACCTACGGCACGGGAGGGAAGGACAGCGTGGACAGGCGCTGGTTCTACTCCAACCACGACATGTCATACAACGTGCTGTTCTCGGACGGTTCGGTGAAGACGTTCAGTGACGCCGGTTCGAGCGTGTACAAGCACATCGTGACGAACTTCGTCAAGTACTTCGAGGACGCGAACTCCGTCGCGAAGATCTACGAGCTCTACTTCGACCCGTTGTACGCGCAGGATTAGGTTGCGGCTGGATGTCGTGTGGGAAGGGGCTTGCGCCGGGAGGCGCGGGCCCCTTTCTCTTTCGTGAGGGGTATGGGAGACGAAGAGGCGCAGAGGCAGAAGAAGAGGATGGGCACGAGGGCGCGAAGGGCACACGAAGGGGACAGGAGGCGGAGACGCGAGTGGAGAGGAGAAATGATGTAATTCTGACCCAGACGGCAAGCTTTGCACGGTGAATCAGCAATAGAGGGATTCGGTGAAGGGCTGGACGCTGACAGTAGAGCCTGCGGGGATGTGTTTGGTGCCGAGGGGGACGACGAGGAGGCCTTGGGCGAGGGAGAGGCTTCGGAGGATCCCGGAGCCGTGGGGGAGGCTAAGGCCGGCGGCCCAGGAGCCGTCGGGTCGGGCTTCGAGGGTGCACGGGACGAAGTGTTCGCGGTCGCCTTTGCCGTTGTAGGGTTCGAGGAGGCTAGCGGAGATCGTCGCGGGGAGGAGGCGCTGGAGGCCCAACATTTTTCGCAGGGCCGGGCGGGCGAACTGGAGAAAGGCGACGGCGACGGAGACGGGGTTTCCGGGGAGGCCGAGGACGAGCTTGCCGTGGAGGAGTCCGGCGGCGACGGGGTGACCGGGCTTCATGCGGACCTTCCAGAAGAGCTTCCGCCAGCCGAGAGCTTGGAGGCAGTTGAGGACGAGGTCGTAGTCGCCGACGGAGACGCCGCCTGAGGTGAGGACGAGGTCGGCGTCGGCGGTCCCGCAGGCGCGGGAGAGGGCCTCGCGGGTCGCGGGAACGTCGTCGGGAACAGGGGGAAAGAGTATGGGCTGACAGCCGGTCTCGCGGACGAGGGCCTCGAGGGTGAAGGCGTTGGAGTTGCGGACCTGGCCGGGCTCCGGGAGATCGCGGACGCCGACGAGCTCGCTTCCCGTGGAGAGGACAGCGACGCGGGGTCGGGCGACGACGGGGACCGAGTCGTGACCGGCGGAGGCCAGCACCCCGATTTCCTGGGGACGCAGGAGGGACCCGGCGGGGACGGCGGTGTCGTCAAAGCGGAGGTCTTCGCCGGCGAGGCGCACGTTGGCCTGGAGGCGGACGGGTGAACGGAAGAGGATGGCGGCGCCTTCGACGAGGACATCCTCCTGCATGACGACGGCGTCGGCGCCGGGAGGGAGTAGTGCGCCTGTGAAGATGCGATAGGTTTCGCCGACTTCGAGGGCGCGGGTGGCGCGGTCGCCTGCGCGGATAGTCTCAACGAGGCGAAGGCGCGCGGGGGAGGACGGCTGGGCGCCGGCGAGGTCGGAGGCGCGGACGGCGTAGCCGTCCATGGCGGAGTTGTCGCAGGAGGGGACGTTAACGTCGGAGGGGCAGTCGCGAGCGAGGACCCGCCCGAGGGAATCGGAGAGGGCGACGCACTCGACGCGGCCCAGGGGTAATACATTCGAGAGGATTTCGGACTGGGCTTCGCGGACGGTGAGGGTCATTTCGACTTATCGCGGCGGCCGAAGCAGCCGAGCTGGCAGGAGATGATCTTGACGTTGAGTTTGTCGAGGCTTCGGCCGACGAGCAGCGGGCTGACGCTGAGGTCGGCGGCCAAGTCAGGGCGGCCTGGCAGGAGATGGTGTCGCTCACGCCTTTTTCCCGGAGCGCGGCGAGGACGCGCTTGGTCTCAGGCTCGAGGTCTTTTTCGGGTTTCGCGGGCATGAGGCGCCTCGAAGGGGGGCGAGGGGAGATCAGGCCTTTCGATGGAGCTTGCCCCACTTGACGGTGTGGCCGTATTCGACGAGGCGGCGGAAATAGACGTCATCGAGGGCGGGGAGCTCGATCCCGGAGCCGGCCAGCGCCTGGACGGCGTGGGTGCGGTCGAAGACCGGCTCGAGGGTGACATAGTGGCGGTAGGTCATCATGGCGTCGAGGACGATCTGTTCGAGGGGGGTGGGCTTGCGAATGACGAACTCCCAGGGCTCGACGAGGCGGTAGTCCTCGGTGTCGAAGTGGAAGACGCGGGAGAAGATTTCGCCGAGCTGTCGCATGGTGGGGGGTACAGGGTTCGTCAGGTGGAAGCAGCCGCGGATGTCGTTGTGGACGATGTGCCAGGCGGCTCGGGCGAAGTAGTCGAGGGTGATGATGTTCTTGGTGACGTTGTCGCCGGTGGCGAGGCGGACGAGCTCGCCCTGGTAGCGGGGGACGACGAGGTCGAGGACTCGGAGGAAGTCGTAGATGCCGTTGAACTTCACGGTGCGGCCGTTGCGGAAGTCGCCCATGACGATGCTGGGGCGCAGGATGGTGACGGGGAGCCCGGCGCGCTGCGCCCAGTCGCGGACCTCGATCTCGGAGATGAACTTGGTGCGCTCGTAGCCGTTGTTGAATTTCTGGCCGGCATCGGTTTCGTCCTCGGTGACGACGCCCTTGCGCTTGCCGGCGACATAGGCGGAGCTGACGTGGAAGAGGGTGAGGCTTCGGCGCTCGGCGAGCTCGAGGATCCGGCGGGTGCCCTCGACGTTGGCCTGGAAGGTGAAGTCGTCCTCGAGGTCGCGGAACTGGGTGGAGGCGGCTGAATGGACGATGGAGGAGACGTGGGAGGGGAGCTGTTTCTCGATGTCGGCGGAGGCGTCGGGGGCGCAGAGGTCGCCGCAGATCACCTCGACGCGGTCGCTGAGGCCGTTTGCGCCGGCGATCTCGAGGGTGGCGCGGACGCGGGCGCGGGCGTCGTCGTCATTGCGTGCGCGGACGAGGGCGACGATTCGGGTGCCGGCCTCGAGGGCTTCGGCGGCGAACCAGCTTCCGAGTCCGCCCGTGATTCCCGTCAGGAAAATGCTTCCATTCTTCTCGGTCGGCAAAGCTGTTTCTCCGCGAAATCGGGGTTTTGCCCGCCCGGAACCCCGGACAGGACCCCGTGAGAATCCTTCGGCAGGGCCCGCGTGATTTCAATAGTATATTTTGCCCGCCGGAGGGGCGCAAGGGGATTGTTTGGGGTCGCCGACTCGATCGCAGGAAGGAGGGCAGAAGCGTTTGACAGGGATGGAGAGCGACGTATGATGGGAGAGGAACGCGACGAGGGTTCGCCCTGAAGGGAAACTCATCGGAGGAACGGACATGAGAAAGATCCTGCGGATCGACCTGGCGAATCTTTCCTGGAGGCGGAAGGCGCTGCCCAAGAAGTATGCGGGACTTGGAGGACGGGCGCTGTCGAGCGCGCTGGTGGCGGCGGAGGTGCCGCCGACGTGCGAGCCTCTGAGGGCGCACAACAAGCTGGTTTTTGCGCCGGGCCTTCTGGGCGGGACGGGGGCGCCAACGGGGGGGAGGCTGTCGGTGGGGGCGAAGAGTCCGCTGACGGGGGGGATCAAGGAGTCGAACGCCGGCGGCGAGGCCGGGAACGCCTTGGCGAGGCTGGGGATCGCGGCGCTGGTCTTGGAGAACGCGCCGGCCGACGACCAGTTGCGTGTCATCAAGATCACCAAGAAGGGCGTGACGTTCCTGCCGGCGGACGGGATAGCGGGCTTAGGGAACTACGAGACGGTGGAGAAGCTCTTCGCCGAGCACGGGGAGAAGGTGGCGATCATATCGATCGGGATGGCGGGGGAGATGATGCTGTCGACGGCTAGCGTGGCGGTTACGGACATGGAACGTCGGCCCACGCGTCACGCCGGGCGCGGCGGGATGGGGGCGGTGATGGGGTCCAAGAAGGTGAAGGCGATCGTGCTGGATACGGAGGGATGCGAGCGTCCGGAGTCGGTGGATCCGGAGCGTCTGCGGGCGGCGATCAAGACGTTCGCGCAGGAGCTCGCGGCGCACGCGACGACGGGAACGAATCTCCCCATGTATGGGACGAACGTTCTCATGAACATCATCAACGCGGCGGGCGACCTTCCCACGCGCAATTTCCGCACGGGGCAGTTCGAGGGGGTTGGCAAGATCTGCGGCGAGACGCAGCGGGACATCATCCTCAAGCGGGGGGGGGTGGCCACGCACGCCTGTCACAAGGGCTGCACGATGAAGTGCTCGCGGATCTACGTGGATGAGAAGGGCGAGTATATCACCAAGGGTCCGGAGTATGAGACGATCTGGGCGCACGGCGCGAACTGCGGGATCGACGATCTGGACGTGATCGCGCGGATGGACCGGCTGGAGGACGAGATCGGGATCGACACGATCGAGATGGGGGCGACGTTGGCGGTGGCGATGGAGGCGGGGATCATCAAGTTCGGCGACGGGGCAGGGGCGCTCGCGCTCGTGGAGGAGGTCGGGAAGGGCACGCCGCTGGGGAGGATCCTGGGCAGCGGGGCGGAGACGACGGCGCAGTGTTTCGGCGTGAGGCGGTGCCCGACCGTCAAGAGGCAGTCGATGCCCGCCTACGACCCGCGCGCGGCGAAGGGGCAGGGGGTGACCTACGCGACGAGCCCGATGGGGGCGGATCACACGGCGGGCTACATGGTCGCGCAGAACATCCTGGCGAAGACGGTCGATCCGTTTGCGATCAAGGGACAGGCGGAAGGGTCGCGGGACACGCAGATCGCGGCGGCGGCGATCGATTCGACGGGGCTGTGTCTCTTCTGCGCGTTCATGATCGGGGACAGCAAAGCGGGGTACCAGGCGATGCTGGACATGATCAACGCGCATCTGGGACTGAGCTTGGACGCGGAGGGGTACCTCGAGATGGGTCGGCGGACGCTGCGGCGCGAGCGGGGTTTCAACAAGGGGGCGGGTTTCACGAAGGAGGACGACAGGATCCCCGAGTTCATGATGGAGGAGCCGCTGCCTCCGCACAACGCGGTGTTCGATATCCCCGACAAGGAACTGGACAAGGTGCACAAGTACTAGGAGGTTGGGGAGGCGATGAAGGTTTCGGTGAAGCTCTTTGCGTCGCTGGCGCGGGGGCGCAAGGAACAGCAGGAGCTTGAGCTGGGGGAGTCGGCGACCGTCGCGGAGATGTTAGAGGCGCTGGGGATCAGGCAGAAGGAGGCGAAGGCGGTCTTCCGGAACGCGCGCCACGCGAGGGCGGATGAGAGGCTTGCGGACGGGGACAGGGTGGATATCTTTCCGGCGATCGGCGGAGGGTGAAAGGAGAGGAGGGAGGAGCGAGAAGTCAGAAGGGGGGCCAGGGGAAAAAGGCGGGGGGTCGGGGGGCGTGAAGGAGGGGGGTCAAGCGGAAACGTACCTAGTGACGACTTCGCGGGCGTCGTCGAAGTCGGCGGTTTCGTACGAGAAGACGCAGCCGGTGGGGAAGTCGGCTCGCGCCTTGCCGGAGACGAGGTCGTCGCGCGAAGGCATGAGATGGGTGAGGGCGACGCGGCGCTCGGCGCAGCGGGCATAGAGCGCGGGGATATCCATGCGGAAGGGCTCGCCGAAGTCGAGGCCCATGAGGTCGGGGATGACGAGCATCTTGTCCACGAGGTGCTGGCCGTTCCCGCAGAAGTGGATGGAGCCGGCGCCCACCTGGCAGAGGAGCCAGGCGTCGTGGGGGAGGATGAGCTCCTCGTACATGTCGGCGGAGAGGAGGATGGAGGAGTCGCCTCGAAGGAGGAGCCTGCCGGGGACGAGGTATCCATGCTGGGTGGTCGCGACCGGGTCGAGGCGGTTCTGGGCGAGCTTGTAGAAGCCTTCAGCGACGAAGAGCATGGCGGTGACGATCCTGGTCAAGAGGGAGTCGAGGAGTTCGGGTTCGTCGTAGGAGGCGAGGTAGATGTCGCTGCCCCAGAGCTGCTCCGCGGTATCGAGGGGGCCCTGGAGGTCGGGGATGGAGATCTGAAGGGCATTGTCCGCCGGAGGATGCCGCTCTAGTTTCTCGCGATAGAAGGCGAGCGTGTCGAAGGAGCGCGGGAGCACGCCGCGGTCGAGCGTCAATCGTGTTCGCGAGGCGACGATCTCGCGGATGCGATCCCTTGAGGAGAAGGGCTCGACCCAGGGGTAGTTGTCTTCGTGCATCTTCCATCGGGCACCGAGGAAAGAGGCCATCTGGATCGTGCCGTGATTGTTGCGGATCGCCAGGGGGCTGTCGTCACCGAGGAGGAGGCCCGGGACGACGCGGTCGAGGAGCTGGTTCTGGAGCATGGCGGGGGGAGAATCGAAGGCGCGGCTGTATGAGTACCGGCGGAAAGAGTCCCAGGGAGGCGGGAGCTTGAGGGCCGAAGCGAAGGGGGCGTCCACAACGAGGGGGGGACGATCGACCTCTTTCCAAGCGAGGGAGGCGAGGTAGCGGTCGTCGAGCCGGCGGCAGCGGTCGAGGTCGATGAGGTCGGCAATGCGTTTGAGGAGCTCGTCGAGCTCTTTCTCCGAGGAGGCGTCGGCGCGGCCTCGAGGAGGGGGGGCAGGGGCCGGGGTTTCGGCAGAGGTCGAGGGGCCGGCGGCGAGAGACTGCTCGAGGGCGTCGGCGATGCAGGAGACGCCGTCGAGGAGGGCTTCCCCGGTGATGCAGAGCGGAGGCGCGATCTTGAGCGTCCCGCGATGGGTCTGAAGCATGAAGAGGCCCAGCTCGAGTGCGCGGGCGGTCACGCGCTCGGCGAGGGGGACGTCGAGTTCGTCGGTGGCGGGGTCGATGAGACAGACGGCCCATACGAGGCCTTTGCCGCTGATGTTGCCGATGCGAGGGGCGAAGCGGGTGCGCAGGTCCTCGAGGGCGGCGCGGACGACGGGTTCGAGGGCGGCCGCGTTCTCGACGAGTCGGTCTTCACGGAGGGAGGCGACGTTGGCGATGAGGGCGGCGCAGCAGAGGGGATTGCCGGTGTGCGTGCTGGACATAGAGCCCGGTGGGGCGAGGTCGAGCAGGCGGCCGCGTCCGGCGACGGCGGACATGGGGAGGGAGGAGGTCATCCCTTTTCCGAGGGCGACGAGGTCGGGCTCGATACGATAGTGCTCGAACCCCCACCATCTTCCGGTGCGCCCGAAGCCGGCCTGGATCTCGTCGAAGATGAGAAGGGCGCTGCGGCTCTCGGTCCAATCGCGCAGGGCGCGGACGTAGTCGTCGGGGAGGAAGGCGACGGTGGGGCCCTGGAAGGTTTCGGTGATGACGGCGGCGACGAGGTTTTCATCGAGGCCCGCGGCGGCGAGTTGGGAGAGGGCGCGGTCGAGGCACTCGCGCCCGCAGCGATGGTAGGCGGTCTTTCCCCACGGGCAGCGGGGGCAATCGGGGAAGGGGACGTGGTGGAAGCCGGGGGGAGGCGCTCCCATCCATTCCTGCTGGTCGGGGAAACCGCCGGCGGCCTGCGCGGCCATCGTCCGGCCATGGAATGAGTGATGGAAGGAGACGACGTGATATTTGCGCGGGTCGAGGGATCTGCCGTGGAGGCGGGCGAGCTTGATGGCGCACTCCACGGCCTCGGAGCCCGTCGAGAGGAGGAAGACCTTGTCGAGGTAGGGGGGGAGGATCTCGAGGAGGGTCTTCACGGCGCGCAGGCGGATCTCCGAGGGGTTGCAGTAGTTGTGGAGAAGGCGGCGGTCGAGCTGCTCGCGGAGGGCGCGGTCGATGCGCGGGTTGGCATGGCCGGCATTGGCGACGACCACGGCGGAGGAGAAGTCGATCCAGCAGTTGCCGAAGGGATCGCGAACCTGGAAGCCCTCGGCCCGATCCCAGACGACGGGGGGCATCCCGGCCATGGAGCGGGGCTCGAGGCGACGCAGCTCTTCGATCAGGGGAAGGGAGCCCGGGTGCGGGACCGGCGAGACAATGCGACGATACTTCGTCTCGATCATGCGTCCTCCGGGGGAAGGGGTTCCTGGGCGATCTTCATGATCTGGTCGACCCGGGAGCGGAGCGAGGCGGGGGTATCGCCTTCGTGGTCGAGGAGGATGTTGGCGCAGACCCCTCGTCGCGTGACGACGCCGTTGAGGATATGGTAGAGGGTGGAGGTCCCCTCCCGCAGGGGGAAGCTTCCCTCGACGAGGTTGAAGATGCGCGTGACGCGATCCTGGAGCGCGGCGGCGCAGGGGTCGCCGGCGCGGACGGCGCGGTAGAGGCGGACAAAGAGGGCGGGGCTCATGTGGGTGAGGCTCACGATGAAGCCGGAGGCGCCGATCCGGAGGGAGTCGGAGAGGAGGTGTTCTTTCCCCTGGAAGATCCAGAAGTCGGGGAGGTCGGCAAGGGCAGAGAGGACCTCCTTGAAGCGGTCGAAGTCGGCGCTGGAGTCCTTGAAGGCGACGACGTTGGGATGCCTAGCAAGCTTGACGACGGGCTCGACGGAGAGTTTCATGCCGGCGAGGACCGGGATATCGTAGAGCATCACGGGAAGGGGGGAGCAATCAGCGAACTTGAGGAAGATGCGCTCGATCTCGGTCTGGGAGTACTTGTAGTAGGGGGGCGGGGTGATGACGGCGAAGCGGGCGCCTGCATCGGCGAAGGCGCACGCGTTTTCGAGCATCTCGGGGAGTCCGGTGGCCATGCAGCCGGCGAAGACGGGGGCTTTGTCTCGCGCGGCGGCGACGGCGGCGCGGCAGACGGCGACGCGGTCGGCGCGGGAGAACCACGGTCCGCGTCCGGTGCTCGAGGCTACGAAGATGCCGGTACAGCCGGCGTCGAGCATGTCGGCGCAGACGGCGGCGACGCCGGCGGCGTCGATTGCGCCGGCGCGGGAGCAAGGGGTGACGATGGGGACGAGGACGCCGAAGTCTTTCATGGGCGGATTCTCCGAGGGGGGCATTCGATTGCAGGTCATCCGAGCGCGCGACGGGGGCGGATTGTAAGAAACGCCCGCGCCCGGCGCAAGGTCGCATCGCGTCTTTTCCTTGCATTGGAGGGCGCAATCCAGGTAGATAGAGGGGCCTTTCCATCAAGGAGCGAGGAACGATGAAATCGCACACGGAATACCTTGTTTTTCAGACGGCGAAGAGGCGGGATTACGTGCTCATCACGGATCGGATCCAAGAGATCGTGGGGGAGAGCGGGGTGAAGGAAGGCCTGTGCCTGGTGAGCGCGATGCACATCACGGCGAGCGTCTTCGTGAACGACGCGGAGCCGGGGTTATTAGCGGACTTCGACGAGTGGTTGGAGAATCTGGCTCCATTCGGGAAGGACTACCGGCACAACCGGACGGGGGAAGATAACGGGGACGCGCACCTCAAGCGGACGGTCATGGGGCGGGAGGTGACGCTTGCGATCACCAAGGGGAAGCTCGACCTGGGACCGTGGGAGCAGGTCTACTACGGGGAGTTCGACGGCAGGCGCCGGAAACGGGTGATCGTGAAAGTCATTGGCGAGTGAGGGAGGCCGGGACTTTTCCGCATGGAGAAAGGACCGCGGGAGGGTATCATTCGGAACGAGTGAAGGCGGCGGAAGCATGGATCGGTTAGCGAAAAGCGCGTTGGGAAAACTCAAGCGCGGCGCCCGCGTGGAAGGCGGAGAGCTGCGGGCGGCCGTGGTGCGGGGGGAGACGATTGCGTGCGCGGACTTCCGGGGCGTGGACCTCAGCGGGACGCAGTTCGCGGGCTGCGAGCTGGCGCAGGCGAGCTTTGCGGACGCGACGCTGGCGGGGACTCAGTTCGAGGACTGCGCCCTGGTTGAGGCGGATTTCAGCGGCGCACTGGGCCACGAGGCGCGCTTCGAGCGGTGCGTGCTGCCGGGGGCGCGGTTTGCGGGGGCGGACTTCTTCCAGGCGCAGTTCCAGAGCTGTGAACTGTCCGCGGCCTCATTTCGGGATGTGCGTGCGGTCAACATCGATTTCGAGGAGTCCAGGCTCGCGCGAGCGGATTTCACGGGAGCGGACTTGGCCTTCTCCACGTTCCTCACGTCGGACGTGTCCGGGGGGACGTTCCGCAACGCGAACCTTTCGGGGGCGGGGTTCTGCGACGTGGATTTGGAGGGGTGCGGGTTTCTGGACGCGCGGATCGAGGGGATGGACGTGAGCGGCAGCGGCACGCGGCTCGGCGAGGACACGAGCACGGGGGGATTGAGCGATCTTTTCGAGATCCTTGGGCTCGAGCTTGCGAGAGACCTTGTCGCGGGCGTATCGGGGAGGGCGCTTGTCTTAGCGCGGGAGGAAGGGGGCGTGTTCGGGGAGACGACGCGGATCGAGGGGGCGCTGCGCGCATTCCGGGTGCCTTTCCGAGTTGCGGGTGCGGCGCGGTTCGAGGAGATGTGGGAGCTTATCACGGTCGCGCTGGGAAAGGGGTACCTGGCGCTAGCGCCGGTGGCGCCTTATCCGCAGGAGATCACGGGGGAGGCGTACCGCAAGGCAGCGTGGGTGGTGCTGCACGGCGTCGAGCGCGGACAGGTGTTCGGGCGGACGACGTTTTCGTCGAGGCTTGCGATGGACAGGGAAGAGCTGTCGGCGCGGTGGGAGGAGCGGGAGGGGGAGACGCCGCTCCTAGCGTTCATCGTGGGGCGGGCGGCGTCGAAGCCGGACGGGGGACTGACGGGGGAGGCGCTGCGCCGTGCGTGGCGGGAGGCGGTGGAGAAGGGGCTTCCGTTCTTCGAGGCGATCGCGCAGGGGCTGGGGAGGGACCCGGAGGAGCTGAGCATAGCGGAGCTGCGGGAGCTCACGAGCGAGAGGATCGCCGAGAGCCGGAGGTCGCGGGAGGGCGCGGCGCGGTACCTCGAGGAGCTCGCGCGGGTCATGGAAGGGGTGGAGAAGAAGGGCGCGGGGGAGGCGGCATCGTGCTACCGGAGCGCGGCGGCGGGGCTGGCGCGCCTGGGGGAGATCCTTCCGCGGTACGTAGGCACGTCGGAGGGGGGCACGCGGAAGCGGGCGTTGGCAATCCTCGCGGACAACCGGAAGGAGGCGCAGGCGCTTATGGGGGAGATCGTGCGGGAGGAGCGCTCGGCGGGCGAGCGCTTAGGCGAATCGGTTCGTGCTTCGCAGCACAGCATCGGAGAGAGACGGGGATGAAGGACGTGATCGACCTCAGGAGCGACACGGTGACGAAGCCGACGCCGGAGATGCGTCAGGCGATTGCCGCGGCGGAAGTGGGGGATGACGTCTTTGGGGAGGACCCGACGGCAAGGCGCCTCGAGGAGCTAGCGGCTGCGCTTCTGGGGAAGGAGGCGAGCCTTTTCGTCCCGTCGGGGACGATGGCGAATTCGATCGGGGTGCGTCTGAGCTCGGAGCCGGGCGGGGAGATGATCGTGGATTCGCGCTCGCACATTTACAATTTCGAGTGCGCCAGCGCGGTGCAGATCGCGCAGACGCAGTTGCGGCCGATCGAGTCGGAGCGCGGGATCCTGGACGCGGCGGCGGTGGAGGCGGCGATCCGGCCCGACGACATCCATCAGCCGCGGACGCGAGCGGTGGCGATCGAGAACACCCATAACATGGGCGGGGGATCGGTGTGGAAGCTATCCGAGATTGGGGCGGTCGCGGACCTAGCGAAACGGCATGGGCTGAGGCTGCACATGGACGGGGCGAGGTTGCTGAACGCGGCGTTGGCGGGCGGATACAGCGCCGCCCAAGCGAGCGAGCGGTGCGACACGGTGACGCTGTGTCTGTCGAAGGGGCTGGGGGCGCCGATCGGGTCGATCATCGCCGGGAGCCGCGAGGACATGAAACGCGCGCGGAGGATCCGGAAGCTCCTGGGCGGGGGGATGCGGCAGGTGGGGATCATCGCGACGGCGGGGATCTACGCCCTGGAGCACAACGTGGAGAGGCTTGCGGAGGACCACGCGAACGCGAAGCGGATCTTCGAGGAGTTGGCGACCTTCGAGGAGTTCGACCTCGGCGGGGTCGTGGTCGAGACGAACATCCTCATCTTCTCGACGCGGCGGTCTGCAGCGTGGACGCGGGATCTGGTGGAGAGGCTAGCGGGGCGCGGAGTCCTCATCAACTGGCGCGGGGGATCGAGGCTGAGGATCGTGACGAACCTCAACGTGAGTGCGCGCGACGTGGATCGGGCCTTGTCGGCGCTGCGGCAGGCGGTGCGGGAAGGCGCGGGCGCGGAGCGGGATGAGCCCGGGGGGAATCCGTGAAACGGGCGATCCGACATCGCTGGAGCGTATCGATCGCGCGCGCGCAGGAGATTCAGAAGGAACTCCGAGGGAAACTCCTGATCGAAGCGCCGGAAGGGCCGGTGCGGACGATCGCGGGCCTGGACGTGGCGTATGACGCGCGCGAGAGTCGGATGTACGCCGGGGGGATCACCTTCGAGTGGCCGGGGATGCGGGTGCTGGAGAGGCGCTGGGTGAGCCGGGCCGTGCGGTTCCCGTACGTGCCGGGGTATCTCTCGTTCCGGGAGGCGCCCGCCTTGGCGGCGGTGCTGGACGGGCTGGCGAAGGTGGACCTGCTGCTGTGCGACGGGCAGGGGATCGCGCATCCGAGGGGACTGGGCTTAGCCAGTCACATCGGGGTGCTGTACGACGCGGTGACGATCGGGGTGGCGAAGACGAGGCTCATCGGAGAGCACGGGCCGGTGGGGGAGCGGCGGGGGAGCTCGCGGCGGCTGTTGGTCGGGGGGAAGTGGGTCGGGTACGTGGTGCGGACGCGCGACGGCGTCAGGCCGCTGTACGTTTCGCCGGGGCACCGCATGGACGCGGATACCGCGCGGCGATGGGTCCTCGCGCTGTGCGCGGGGCACCGCCTGCCGGAGCCGAGCCGGCAGGCGCACCTTTTCGTAAGCTCGCTGGTAAGGGAGACGAAGAGTCCGGGAGGAATAAGATGGACGTCATGAAGGCGATCGGGGAGCGTTTCAGTTGCAGGGCGTACCTGGAAAAGGAGGTCGAGGAGGCGAAGCTCAAGCGGGTGCTTGAGGCGGCGCGCCTTGCGCCCAGCGCGCGGAACATGCAGGACTGGAGCTTCGTCGTGGTGCGCGATCGGGAGACGCGGCGGAAGCTGAGCGACTGCGCGAAGGGCCAGAAGTACGTTGCGCAGGCGCCGGTGGTGATCGCGGCGGTGGGGACAAACATCGAGTACACGATGACGTGCGGGCATCACACGTTTCTCATCGACGTGACGATCGCGGTGGACCACTTGACGCTGGCGGCGGTGGAGGAGGGGCTAGCGACGTGCTGGATCGGGGCGTTCCACGAGGACCAGGTGCGCTCGCTCCTGGGGATCCCTGGGACGTGCCGGGTGGTGGCGCTTCTCCCGCTGGGGTATCCAGCGGAAAGAGCGCCGAAGATGAAGTCCAGGATGGCTCTTGAAGAGATCGTCCGGCGGGAGCGCTGGGGCGGATAGTGCGCGCAAGGGGAGAAGCCTTGCGAAAGAACGGAGAGAGCGTAGACTGAGGGCGGTTGGCCGGGGAGGAGCAGGAGAACTGCGCCGTGAGGCTCCGTGAGGCGGAGACGATGATCCAAACGGGATGGTTCCGATGGGTTGTGGTGCTGGCGGCGTCGGGGATGCTCTCGGCCGCGGGGTGCGGGACGTCGAGGGGGAAGATGCGGAACTGGCGCGAGGGGCTGCATTCCCCGGACCGGCTGGTACGGCTGAAGGCGGTGTCGGTGGCGGCCCAGGCGCCGAGGAAGGAGGCGGTCGGCCCCTTGATCGAGAGGCTCGAGGACGAGGACGACGTGGTGCGCACGATGGCGTACGAGGCGCTGGTGCGCGTGTCGGGGGAGAAGCTTCCGTTCGATCCGCTGGGGAACGCGTTCGAGCGACGGGAGCAAGTGGAGGAGTGGAAGGGATGGGCGAAAGGACAGGGGCAAGGGGGAGGGGGGGGATCGTAGCGGGGGGACGGGGCGAAGGAGACGCTCATGGAGACGAAGGCGAGACGGGCGGGGGAGACGCTGGTCATCGACATCGCGGGCGACGTGAACATGCTGACGAGCGACTCGTTGCGGGATGAGCTGAAGGAGCTCGTGAAGGAGAACGAGACGCGCGTGGCCATCAACCTGTCGGGGGTGGCCTTCATGGACAGCTCGGGGATCGCGACGCTGGTGGAGTGCCTGGGGCGGGTGCGCAAGCAGGGGGGGACGCTGCGGCTTTTCGGTGTGCGGGACAGGATTCGGGACATGTTCGCGATGGCAAGGCTCGACAAGATGTTTTCGATCTGTCAAAACGAGGCGGAGGCTTTGACGAAATAATGGGTGGGGGCGGGCGGACAAGATCGGGTGCTGGACATGGAGCCTGAGGGCGGGCCGACGGCGGGCGTAAGAGGGTTTCTCAGGACACAGGGGCGTTGGGGGCTCCGCGTGCTCGCGTACGTGGGGGGCGTCTGGCTGATGTTTGCGGACGCGCTGTATTACGCGTTCATCGGCCCGTACCGGGGACGGCGCATCCGGCACGAGGCGGTCTTCATTCAGATGGTCCGGGTGGGGGTGCGCTCGATTCCGATCACGTCGCTGGTGCTTTTTTTCGTGGGGATGATCATCGCGATTCAGATGGCGTACGTGCTGCGGCTGTTCGGGATGAAGGAGTATGTGGCGGCCGTGGTGGGGGTGTCGATCATCCGCGAGCTGGGGCCGCTGCTGACGGCGGTGGTGCTGACGGGGTACGCGGGGGCGGCGATCGCGGCGGAGCTGGGGACGATGAAGGTGTCGGAGGAGATCCTAGCGTATGAGACGGCGGCGCTGAGCCCGGTGCGGTTTCTGGTGGTGCCGCGGCTTCTCGGGATGATGGTGATGACGCCGTGTCTGACGGTGTTGGCGGACGTGGTGGGGATCGGGGGCGGGTTCGTGGTGGCGACGAAGCTCCTGGGGATCAGTCCGGAGATTTTCATTGCGAAGACGCTCGAGTACATCGTGTACAAGGACGTCTACACGGGGCTGGTGAAGGCGGAGGTTTTCGCGATCATCATCGCGATGGTGGCCTGCTTCGAGGGCTTCCGCGTGGAGGGAGGGGCGGAAGGGGTGGGGAAGGCGACGACGGCGAGCGTGGTGCTTTCGATCGTGCTTGTGATCGTGGCGGACCTGTTCTTCACGGTGCTTTTCTACTTCGTGTGGCAGGAATAGGGAAGGATGCAGGAGGAGAGGAGCGAGGAGAAGGCGGGCGGAGCGATCATCGAGGTCGAGGGCCTCGAGGTGTCCTTCGGGGGTCGCAAGGTGCTCGACGGGGTCAGCTTCCGGGTGGAGCGGGGGGCGATCTACGTGGTGCTGGGGCAATCGGGGTGCGGGAAGACGACGCTGCTGCGGTGTCTCGTGGGGGCGCAGCGGGCGCAGGCGGGGCGGGTGCGTCTTTTCGGACAGGACATCACGCGGGCGTCGAACGCGGAACTCGACGAGCTCCGCAAGCGCTTCGGGATGCTGTTCCAGGCCGGGGCGCTCTACAGCTCGATGTCGGTGGGGGAGAACATCGCGTTCTCGATCCGGGAGCACACGGGGCTGGACGAGAGCATCATCGACATCATGGTGCGGATCAAGCTGGAGCAGGTCAACCTGCGGGGGGCGGAGGGGATGATGCCGAGCGAGCTGTCGGGGGGGATGCGCAAGCGGGTGGCGATCGCGCGGGCGCTGGCGCTGGACCCGGAGATACTGTTCTACGACGAACCGACGACGGGGCTGGACCCGGTGACGGCGGCGGTGATCGACAAGCTTATTGTGAATCTCGCGCGCAAGCTGCAGGTGACGAGTCTCGTGGTGACGCACGATATGCGGAGCGCCTTCCGGATCGCCGACCGTATGATCCTGCTGCACGAGGGGAAGATCGTGGGGCAGGGCACGGCGGAGGAGATGAAGCGTTCGACGAATCCGATCGTGCGGCAGTTCATCAACGGGGAGCCGGGGGAGGAGACCGGGGAAGGCGCGACGCCGGAGACATATCTTTCGGAAGGGCTGGACGGGCGCCCGTGAGCTAAGCGCGCTGTGCAGGAAAGGAACGGTCGGATGGAGAAATCGCGGGCGGAAATCTGGGCGGGGGCGGTCGTGGTGATCTCCCTGGTGCTCCTGAGCTTCATGATCTTTCTCATCAGCGACATCGCGGACGTGTGGAAGACGCGCAAGCGCCTGGTGATCCACTTCAACCGGGTGAGCGGGATCATGGTGGGGTCGCCGGTCCGGTACGCGGGGATCGACAAGGGAAAGGTGGTGAAGCTCAAGCAGAACGAGATGACGGACCCGGTGACGGGGACGCCGAGGACGGAGGTGCTTGTGTTCGTCGACATCGACGAAGACGTGGTGCTGCGAGTGAACGACCGGCCGGAGATAGTGGAGCTGATCACGGGGACGCAGTGGATCGACATCGTGAGCAAGACGGGCGACCTTCTCAAGCCCAACGAGAAGGGGGAATTCGCGGGGATGTATGAGCTGCAGGGGCGGCCGGTGACGGCGCTGACGGACATCCTAGCCGACGTGGGGGATATCCTCGACCGGGAGAAGTTCGCGCAGATCCTCGCATCGCTGCAGCAGACGGTGGACAACGCGAAGAAGATCAGCGAGGACGTGAAGACCATCGTCGCCGAGTCGCGGGACAGCTTCAGGAAGTCGATGGAGAGCCTGGAGCACACGACGGCGCGGGTGGAGGAGTTCGTGCAACGGAACAGCGACCCGCTCTCGGAGACGATCACGGAACTGCGGGCGGTGGTCGCGGAGAACCGCGAGACGGTCCGCAAGGCGGTGGAGAATTTCGAGTCCCTTGGGACGCGTCTCAATGAGCTGGTGCAGGCGAACGAAGGGGAGGTGGGCAAGGCCGTCCAGGACGTGACGGAGTTTGCGGAGCGTCTGCGGGGGATCGGGGAGCGCGCGGAAGGGCTGCTGGCGAACGCGGACAAGGTGCTCGCGGAGAACCGGGTGGACCTGCACCGGGCGGTGGTGTTGATCAAGGAGAGCGCGGCGGAGCTGCGGCTGGGGATCGAGGAGGTGCGGCGCAGCCCGTGGAGGCTGCTACACAGGCCGGACGCGTCCGAGGTGGAGCTGCAGGACCTGTATGACAGCGTTCGGGCGATCAACTTGGCGGCGGCAAGCGTCGCGGAGGCGGCGGAGGCGTTGAAGGACGCCGAAGGCGAAGATGCGGCCGCGCTCCGGGAACGGCTCGCCCAGGAGATGACGGACTTGGAGAAGGCGCGGAGCAAGCTCTTCGACGCCCTGGTGGGCGCGCCGAGGGAACGGTAGGGGGTACTCCGGGAGAAAGCGGCTTTCATGCGGGAAGTCGAGGTGCTCGTGGTGGGGGCGGGGCCGGCAGGCGCGACCACGGCGCGGGAGTTCGCGCGGCGGGGGGTCGGGGTGCTTCTTGTGGATCGCGTCGCGTTCCCGCGCGCGAAGTGCTGTGCGGGGTGGGTAAACGCGAGGGTCAGCACGGATTTCGAGTGGCTCGGGAAGGACGAGTCGTCCTGGCGTCAGAACACGTTCCGAGAGGTGGTGATACACTCGGCGGACCTGTCACGGAGCGCCCGCTACCGGGCGGACGGGATCGGGGGGAGTTTCGTGCAAAGGGAGAGGTTCGACGGGTTCCTAGCGGCGGCGGCGGAAGCGGCGGGCGCGCGGTTCGAGGTGCGCGAGTTTCAGGGACTTGACGGGGAGATCGCGCGGTTTTCGGACCGGGAGGAAGTGCGCGCCAAGGTGGTGGTGGCGGCGGACGGATGCATGAGCCGGGTCGCCGTCGATGCGGGGGTGAGGCCGAGACAGCGCAGTCGCGAGGCGGGTGAGCTCGTAGCGTGCGTGAACCTCGACGCGGAGGATCCGCGGGGCGAGGAACCGGCGATGCACTTGGTCCCGATGTACATGGGGATCCCCGGATACGGATGGGTGTTTCAGAAGGGCGGGACGCTGTCGGCGGGGATCGGCGGGGCGGCGGGGAAGATGAGCGAGCCGAAACGGATCTTCGAGCGGTTCCTATCGGACCTCGCGGGGAAGGGGCTCGTGCCCGTGGGGATTTCCGCTGCGGATGCGAAGGTCGCATACGCGCCGGCGGGAGGCGCGCAGGCCGGCACGGCGCTTGTGCGGGGGAACGTGGTCGCCGTGGGGGACGCCGGGGGGTTCGTGCGCGACGCCAACGGGGAGGGGATCTATCCGGGGATGCTCTCGGGGCGCTTAGCGGCGGACGTGATCGCGGAGGCGCTTGGCAGCGGCGACGTGAGGGGACTCGACGCGTTCGCAGAGCGATCGCGGGGGGAGATCGGCCCGAGGCTTCGCAGCGAGAACGCAACGGCGTTGACGCTGATGCCGGTCGTGTTCCAGGATGCGCGGGTGGCAGCGCGGATGGCGAGATATTTCCTTTTCGGGGAGCCACTGCTCTAGGGGGCGGAGCCCTTTTTTTCTTGCAGCGTGCGCGGATCGGCGGTAGGGTTTTCGAGCGAAAGGTCCCCGTCCCCTCCTGGTGCGCCGGCCCGCCGTACGGCGGGTTCCAGGCGCGGGATGTCCGCGACGAAGACAGCAAGGCAGCCCATGCCCGAGATTCGGCGTCGTCGCAAGCTTGTGGTTATCACCCGGTTTGTCGGCCTGCTGTTGGTGGCGGGACTGACGGTGGGGATCTTTTTTGCGCTGGAGATCGGGGGAGGGAGACGGCTGCCGCGTCGGGACGCGAGGGAGCTTTTCGACGAGGCGGAGGCGTGGCGGGCACACGGGGCGGCGGCGACGGAGACGCTCGACGCGCTGCGGGTGAAGTATGAGAAGGTGATCCAGGCGGCGCCGGAGAGCTCGTCGGCGCAGAAGGCGCTGTTGCGGCTGGCGGAGGTGGAGCGCAGCGTCGGGGATTCGGCGAGGGCGCTGGCGCACCTTCAGCGTCTGGTCAACGGTTATCCGGAGAGCAGCTTAGCGGCGCAGGCGCGGTACATGACCGGACGGATCTGGCAGAAGGACGTGGGGGACGGCGAGCGGGCGCTAGCGAGTTACCAGGTGGTAGTCAACACGTATCTGCCCGCATTCAACGGGCCGGGGCGGGAGGTGCCTGAGGCGGTCAAACGTCTCACGGTGAGCCCGATGCTGCGGACGGTGGTTCTGAACGCGCTGATCGGGAGCGCGACCATTGAGGCGGAGAAGGGGGACTTCGGTGCGGCGGTGGAGACGATCGCCAAGGCCCGGGAGAAGTTTCCGGACGATCCCGCGGCGGAGGAGCTCATGATGTGGGAGGCGGACCTGCGGGCGGATCGCTGCGGGGATCTGCCGGGGGCGCGCAAGCTCTGGTCGGATCTTCTGCTCAACCGCCAGGGGAGTCCGTGGAGCGCGGTGGCGGAAAGGAGGCTGGAGAGTGTCCGGTAGGGGGAGAATGGCGAGGGCGCTTGCGATCGCGGCGTTGTGGGTCGTCGGACGGGTTTGGGCCGGAGAGGCGGATCCTGCGCCGACGTGGTCCGCCGACGGGTTCCACATCGCGTTCAAGCGAGGCGACTCGATCTATCTTGCGGACAGCGACGCGTTGAACGCGAAGGTGGTTTATCGCGCGGGGGAGGGGGAGGAGGTCTCGCCGCCACGGTGGAGCCCCGCGGGTTCGAGGATCCTTGTCGCGGTTTGCGGGACCGGCGAGGCGGGCGCGACGACACCGTACACGCTCGTTCTCATCGATACGGAGACGGGAGAGATAAGCGAGCAGGTCGCCGGGGAGGTCGAGCGCGAGACGACGTTATCGGGGGAGGGCGCCCAGTGGCTGGCGAAGGGGGCGCTGATCGCGTTCGTGACGAAGGCGGGAGGGACGCATTTGCTCAACGTGCGCTCGGCCGAGGGGGGAGAGGAGCGGCGGGCCGCGGCGGCCGAGGGGATCTGCGCGTTCAGCGCTTCGAGCGGGTCGGATCGTATCGCGTACGGCATAGCGAGCGCCGCAGATCGCGGGAGGGTGATCTTGGTGAACGCCTCCGACGGGGCTGAGGAGGTGCTCTGGGAGATGCGGCCGGCGCGGGGATTCGGGGAAGGCCGGCGCAGCCTCGTGTGGTCGCCTGACGGGCAGAGCTTGGCGGCGGTTGTAGTTGCGCCGGGAGGCGCGGCGGCGGGTGAGACGGACTTCGTGCGTCGGATCGTCGTGTGGGACGCGCGTGATGGGCGGCGGAGGGAGGTATTCTCCAGCCGGTCTTCCGCAGAGGTTCTCTGGCGGGAGGGGGGGCAGGGGCTCTGGGTTCTGACGTGCGAGTCCCGCAGTCGGGCGACGGGAGGTCGGTCCGCGGTGCTCCGGGAGGTGTCCTTGGACGGGGGGTCGAGGATTTTAGCGGACGGCGACATCGCGGGCCTTGCTGAGGGGAGCAGCGCTCTTGCCTCGATGGCGTACGTGCTTCGGGACGAGGGGGAGGCCAAGGAGCAGCCGGGGTACAAGCTCGTGGCGCTCTTTGGGGGGGTCACGCCCGTGGAGATCACGTCGCATGCGGTGGGGGCCGCGTGGTCGCCACGGGGGAACAAGATCGCGTTCCGGACGAGTGCGCGGACGCTGGGGGGAGCGCCCGTGCAGGCGGTGGGGTTCGCTTTCGTGCCATCGTCCAGGGTGGAGTACCTGACGTTCAGCTTCGAGGAGAACGTGTGGAGGGCGGACCAGTTCTACCGGAACCACAACCATGGGGACGCGCTGCGGGTGTACGAAAGGCTGCTGTCGAGCGTGGCCGAAAGGAACCGGACGGCGCTGGAAGTGAGGATCTGGCTTGCGCGGATTCGGACGGCGGGGGGAACGGCCGAGGCGGGAAGCGACGCGCTCTTCGCACGGCTGGTGGCGCAGCCCGGTGAATGCAGCGAGGCGACAGAGGCTTTCACGGCGCTGGGCGAATCGGAGATGGGGATCGTCTTTTTCGGACGGTTCCGTCAGGCGTCGGAAGGGATGCATCCGCGCGCCGCGATGCACGCGCAATTCGCGCTCTTTGACCTGTATTGGCGGGCGGGGCTTTTCGATCTCGCGGAGGGCGTGATGACGACGAAGATCATCCCGAACTACCGGGGGATTCTGTCGGAGATCAAGAGTCGGCGCACGCCCGCACCGTATGAGCCCGGGGTGGTGAAGAGGATAGCGCAACTGATGGAGACATCCGCGGACAGGGGGGCGTTGGCGGCGGCGGACCCGGTGGGGTTGCTGTCGGAGATTCAAGGGGTTTACGACCCCGCAATCGCGGGGCCCGAGGTGCGGGAGGCAGTGGAGCTCAAGGCGCGCATCTACGCGACACGGGGGGAGAAGAGCAAGGCGCTGAAGGTCTGGATCGATCTTCTCGCGGGGGCAGGAAACCGGGCTGAGCGTGAGCGCCTGTGGGGGAAGGTGCTGGATCTCGAGCTGGAGGCGGAGGCGCCGTAGGCTTCCGGGAGCGTGAAGGGGCGCGGGGTTCGACTCGCATGCGGAACTGCAAGAAAGCTGTGCTGACGGGGGCGGCGCTCGCGTGCGGGGTGTACGCGGCGATGGTGCTCTGGCCCGAGGTCGCGGTGGCGCGGTACAGGGAGGTGATCGAGAGGGCGGCCGCCCGGTTCGACGTGGACGCGAGGCTCGTGCGGGCCGTCGTGCGGGTGGAGAGCTCCGGGCGGCGCAGGGCGAGGTCGCGCCGGGGGGCGGTGGGGCTCATGCAGGTCCTTCCTTCGACGGCGGAGGGGCTAGCGGCCGAGCTGGGGCTTCGGGAGTTCCGCGAGGAGGACCTCGAGGACCCGGACGTGAACGTCATGCTGGGGACGTATTACCTATGGAAGCTGTGCGGGCGTTTTGGGGGCGACCTCGCTCTTGCGCTGGCGGCCTACAACGCGGGCCCGACGCGAGTGAGCGAGTGGGTGCGGGAGAACCCGGGGATCGCCGGGGAGGCGCTCGTGGAACGCGCGGCGTATCCGGAGACGAGGCGGTTCGTGCGAGCGGTGCTGCGGCGCGTGCTCTAGGAACCCCGGGGGTAATCGAGCGTTTGAGTCCGTGTCGGAGGGGTCATCCGCTTTCCGTCGTTTGCCGATAGAGAGGGCGGTATGCTTTTCTCTTGAAGGGGTTCGGGCAAGGGATATACTTCAAGAGAACCAGGCTTGTCGGGGGTCTAAACTCTTCGGAGGGATATCGATGAGTTATGCAAGGCCCTGGGTGAGGTGCGTCTTCGGGGTGAGCTTAGCGCTTCTTGTGCTAGCGGACGGGTGGGTGATGGGGGCGAGCTGCGGTCCCCCGCCTCCGGCGGCGCCACAGCGTCGAACGGGCGGGGAGTCGTTTCCCCCTCTACCTTTGCCGGCGACGCCCCTGAGGCGGTCGGAGAGGAAGCGCCCACCGGCGCCGCCGGCGCTCATCAGCAAGGTGGCGTACGGGAAGATGGCGAAGGACGAGGCGACGGGGAAGATGTACCGCGATTGGACGACGGACCCCGGCGACGTCCAAACGCTCCTGGGGTGGGTGAACAACAACCTCAAGATCAACTACCGCGCGATCGACAGCGACTTCTCGCAGGAGAGCTTCAACCCGGCGGAGATCCCGATCCTGTACCTCACGGGGCACGAGGGGTTCGAGTTCACGGACGAGATCCGGGCGAAAGTCGCGCGCTTCGTGATGGACGGGGGATACGTCCTGGGGGACGCGTGCTGCGGGAGCGCGCCCTTCGCGGAGAGTTTCCGTGCGGAGGTTCAGAAGATCTTCCCGAACCGTCCGTTCTTCCGGCTGGAGGCGGATGATCCGATTTACAGCGCGTATTACAAGATCGGCCAGGTCACTTACCAGGTGGAAGGGAAGGGGACCCGCAAGGGGGCCCCAGAGCTCTACGGGATGAACGTCGGCTGCCGAACGGCGGTGGTGCTCACGCAGTATGACCTCTCGTGCGGGTGGTCGGGGCACACGCACGGGCACGGGGCGCGGGTGCTTCCGGAGGACGCGGTGAAGCTCGGGGCGAACCTCATCACATACATGCTCGCCAACTACGGCTTAGGGCGGGCTACCGCCAGCGAGAAGGTCTACTATCAGACGGACGCGGCGGAGCGGGACGAGTTCGTGATCGCGCAGCTCATGCACGAGGGGGACTGGGACCCGCATCCGAGCGGGGTGGTGAACCTGCTCCGGTACCTGGACAAGAACTCGACGATGGACCTTTTGTTCAAGCGGGCGACGATCCGGGCGACGGAAGCAGACGCGTTCCGTTATCCGGTGCTCTACATGACGGGGCACCGTCCGTTCACGTGGACGCCCGAGGAGCGCCAGGCGCTGCGACGGTATTTCCTGGAAGGGGGGCTCTTGTTCGCGAACGCGTGCTGCGGGAGGCAGTCGTTCGACGCGGCGTTCCGTCGGGAGCTGGGGGGCGTGCTGGAGGGGACGGGAGCGGGACTGGAGGCGGTCGCGCCCGGGCATCCCCTGTACAACTCTCTGTTCACGATCGAGAAGGTACGGTATACGCGGGCGCTCCTGGTGACTCAGCCGGGGCTGAACGCGCCGGTGCTGGAGGGGGTGACGCTGGAGGGGAGGCTCGTCGTCATTTACAGCAAGTACGGTCTGGGGGAGAGCTGGGAGGAAGTGGAGCGGCCGTACGCGCTGGCGTATGAGGGGGATAGCGCGCTCAAGATCGGGATGAACTGCGTGGTGTACGCGCTGACGCACTAGGGACGAGCAACCCGAAACGAACTGGCGGAGGTGACGAGTTGGTGCCGGACGCTAGCGAGCAGCGGGAAGCGGTCGTCGAGGGGCCGACGGCGGCGACGGAGCAGCCTCCCGCGATGGATGTGAGGGCGATCGAGAAGCTGGGAAGGGCGCGGGCAGTCCTGCTGCGGGAGATCCACAAGATCATCATCGGGCAGGACGCGATCATCGATCAGATGCTCATCAGCATGTTCTCGCGGGGTCACTGCCTGGTGGTGGGGGTCCCGGGGCTGGCGAAGACGCTCCTGGTGCAGACGATCGCGCGGGTGCTGGATCTCAAGTTCTCGCGGATCCAGTTCACGCCCGACCTCATGCCCAGCGACATCACGGGGACGGAGATCATCGAGGGGGACCCGATGGGAGGGGAGCGGAAGTTTCGCTTCGTGAAGGGGCCGGTGTTCGGGAACCTGATTCTGGCGGACGAGATCAACCGGACGCCGCCGAAGACGCAGGCGGCGCTCCTGCAGGCGATGCAGGAGTACAAGGTGACGAGCGCGGGGAAGGACTATGAGCTGGAGCTCCCGTTCTTCGTGCTGGCCACGCAGAACCCGATCGAACAGGAGGGGACGTATCCGCTGCCGGAGGCGCAGCTCGACCGCTTCATGTTCATGCTGAACATCGACTACCCGACGCGGGAGGAGGAGCGGCAGATCGTGAAGGCGACGACGTACGAGCTGCGCAGCGACCTCCGGTCAGTGCTGAGGGGGAGCGACATCATAGCGATCCAGCAGATCGTGCGGCGGGTGCCGGTGAGCGACCACGTGGTGGACTACGCGGTCAACCTTGTGCGGGCGACGCGGCCGCGGGAGCCGCACGTCCCGAAGTTCGTGACGGAGTGGCTGTCCTGGGGGGCGGGGCCGCGGGCGGCGCAATATCTCATTATCGGGGCGAAGGCGAGGACGATCCTTGCGGGGCGGTACAACGTGACGTGCGAGGACGTGCGGGCGATGGCGAAGCCGGTCCTGCGGCACCGACTCTTCACGAACTTCAACGCGGACGCGGAAGGGATCACGCCGGACCGGATCGCGGAGGAGCTTCTGAAGATCGTGCCGGAGCCGTCGTCGAAGGACTACGCGGCCGGCCGGACGTAGCTACGAGCACCGACGGGGCTGGAAGAGGGGTCCCGCGACCGCGGGACGAAAGGAAAGGAGGGCGCGGTGAGCGCATCCGAGAATAAGGCCGAGGTCGGGACCCACCACGATGAGGAGGAACGCGCGGGGCAGGCGCTGCGGGACGCCCAGGTCATCAGCGCGGAAGAGCTTGAGAAGGCGGTGAGCGAGCACGAGCGGACGGGGAAGCCGCTCAAGACGATCCTTTTCGGGCCCGTCCTGGTGGACCGGATACGACGGGTGCTGCAGACGGAGATCACCCTCGGGACGCCGGCGGCGGGGCAGAAGAAGTCGCTGGCGGACGTGCTGATCGATGCGGGGTGGATCACGAGAGACCAGCACGAGGAGGCGAAGCGGCAGGCGGAGGAGTCGGGGCATCCCCTGGGACGGATTCTGCTGGACCAGGGGCTCATCACGATGGAGCAGCTTGACGCGGGGCTCAAGCTTCAGGGCGAGACGGGACATACGCTCGGGCGGACGCTCATGAACCTGGGATACGTCCTGCCCAAGGACGTCTCGGACGCGCTATGGGCGCAGCGGACGGTCCCATTCTTGAGTCTGAAGCGGGACGACGAGGAGATCGGCAAGATGCTGGTCGCGCGGAACCTCCTCGGGGAGGACCGGTGGAAGACCGCGTGGGAGGACTACTTAGCGTCGAAGAAGCGGTTCGTCGACTACATGCTCGAAAAGGACCTAGCGACGGAGGAGCAGCTTGCGCAGGTGATGGCGGATTACCACAAGCTCCCGTACCTGGACCTTCGCAAGACGACGATGCAGGCGGAGGCGATCGCGCAGCTCCCTGCGGCGCTCATCCACGAGACGCAGTCGATCTCATTTGCGATGACGGATACGGAGATTCACGTCGCGTCGTACGAGCCGAAGCGGGTGAGCTCGTTCGACACGATCGGCGCGATGACGGGGAGACGGGTGAAGCGGTTCCTTGCGCCGCGCAGCCAGGTGCTGGAGGCGATCGGGCGGTACGTCGAGGCGCTGCCTTCGACGGAGGGGGGCGCGCGGGAGGGCGCGCCGGCGATCGAGCAGGTGAGGCGCGACGAGATGACGGCGGCGTTCACCCAGGAAGGGGAGAAGCTGCTGGCGCAATTGGCGACGTCGTCAACGACGGAGCTAGTGCAGAAGATCATCGAGGGGGCGGTGAACGCGCGGGCGACGGACATCCATTTCGACCCGCAGGAGAACGTCCTGCGCGTGCGGTACCGGGTGGACGGGATGCTGCACGACGTGATGAACCTCCCGATCACGCAGGCGCCGCACGTGATCTCGCGGATCAAGGTGATGGCGAACATGGACATCGTCGACCGCCTGCACCCGCAGGACGGGCACATCAACACGCTCGTGCAAGGCCGGTACCGGGACATGCGGATCGCGAGCATCCCGTCGAGCCTGGGGGAGAAGCTCACGATCCGGGTCATGGACCCGACGAACGTCCTCACGGGGCTCACCCAGCTCGGCTTCGAGGACCACCAGCTCGAGGTCATGCACAAGCTGATCCGCAAGCCCTACGGGCTGATCCTGGCGACGGGGCCGGTGGGGAGCGGGAAGACCACGACGCTCTACGCGTGTCTCAACCATGTGAACGTGCTGGAAAAGAACGTGATGACGATCGAGGATCCCGTGGAGTACCGGCTGCGGGGGACGAACCAGGTGCAGGTGGACTACAAGCGCAACTTGGGCTTTGCCGAGGGGCTGCGGTCGATGCTGCGGCAGGACCCCAACGTCATCATGGTGGGCGAGATCCGCGACAACGACACCGCCAGGACTGCCGTGCGAGCGTCGCTGACGGGGGTGATGGTGCTTAGCACTATGCACGCCAACGACGCGCCGGGGACGGTGTCGACGCTCTTCAACCACGGGATTCCGGGGTTCCTCGTGGCCAACAGCCTCGTAGGGGTGGTCGCGCAGCGCTTAGTGCGGAGGATCTGCCCGGACTGCGTGGAGGAGTACAAGCCCGACAGGGAGATGCTGCGGCAGATGAGGATCCGTGGCATCGAGGAGGGGGAGTTCACGTTCGCGCGCGGGAAGGGGTGCGCCCGGTGCTTCCACACCGGCTACCTGGGACGGACCGGCGTCTACGAGGTGATGGAGGTGGACGAGGAGATCAAGGACCTCATCTTCCGGCAGACGACGCGCGAGGTCATCCGGCAGGTGGCGATGGACATGGGGATGCAGACCTTAGCGAAGAGCGCGTTCAACAAGGTCGCACAGAGGGTGACGACCGTCGAGGAGTTCTTCCGGGTCGTGTTCATGTGAGGGGGGGCATGCCGCGGGAGCGATCGGGGAGGAGCGGCGGATCGGCCGGGCGGGGTGCTATTTCTTCGTCATCTTAAAGATGAGCTTGTCTCCCTCGCGCGAGGCCATGACGGAGTCCTCGGGACCCAGGGCGCCGGCGAGGAGGTCCTTGGCGAGGGGGTTTTCGACGAGGCTTTCGATCGCGCGTCGGAGCGGACGGGCGCCGAATTGCGGGTCGTATCCGCGGTCGGCGATGAGCTTGCGTGCGTCGTCGGTGAAGCGGACGGCGACGCCCTGGCGTTCGAGGCGTCCCGTGAGACGCGCGAGTTGAATGTCCACGATCTTCACGAGGTCGTCCGCGTCCAGCGCCCGGAAGACGATGATCTCGTCGATGCGGTTGAGGAACTCGGGGAGGAGCTCGCGCTTGAGGAGCGCGCGGACGTTCGACTCGATCTGGGCCTGGCGGCCGGCCTCGGCGAGCTCGCGGATGAGCTGACTCCCGATGTTCGAGGTCATGATGACGACGGTGTTCGTGAAGTCGACCACGTGTCCCTGGCCATCGGTGAGCCGACCGTCGTCGAGGACTTGGAGGAGGACGTTGAACACTTCCCGGTGAGCTTTCTCGATCTCGTCGAGGAGGATAACGGCGTAGGGGCGGCGGCGGATCGCCTCGGTGAGCTGTCCCCCTTCCTCGAAGCCCACGTAGCCCGGGGGAGCGCCGATGAGGCGGGAGACGGTGTGGCGCTCCTGGTATTCGCTCATGTCGATTCGGACCATGGCGTCCTCGGAGTCGAAGAGGAACTCGGCGAGGGCCTTGGAGAGCTCGGTTTTGCCGACGCCGGTGGGACCGAGGAAGAGGAAGCTGCCGATTGGCCTGCGCTCGTCGCTGAGGCCGCTGCGGGCGCGGCGGACGGCGTTGGCGACGGCCTCGATTGCCGAGTCCTGGCCGACGACGCGGAGCCTCAGCCTTTCCTCCATGCGCAGGAGCTTGTCCTTCTCGCCTTCGAGGAGCTTGGTGACCGGGATGCCGGTCCACTTGGCGACGACCTCCGCGATGTCCTCGGGCTCGACCTCCTGCTTGAGGAGCTTGCGGTTCTTCTGGACGCTAGCGAGCTGGCGGTTGAGGTCCGCGATTTTCTTTTCGCGCTCGCGGATGGCGCCGTAAAGGAGCTGGGAGGCCTTTTCGAAGTCGCCGCGTCTCTGGGCGTCCTGGGACTGGGCGCGGGCGTCCTCGATCTCCTTGCCAAGTGACTGGATCTCGCGGATGAGGGACTTCTCGTTGTCCCACTGGGCCTGGAGGCCGCGGGAGTTTTCGTCGAGCTCGGCCAGGCGTTTCTCGATGGCCTTGGCGCGGTCTTTGCTCGCGGCGTCCTTCTCCTTCCTGAGATGCGCGAGATCGATGGTGAGGCGGTTGTGCTCGCGCTTGATCTCGTCGAGCTCGGTGGGGAGGCTGTCGATCTCGATGCGAAGGGCGCTCGCGGCCTCGTCGATGAGGTCGATGGCCTTGTCGGGAAGGAAGCGGGCGGTGATGTAGCGGTTGGAGAGGCTAGCGGCGGCGACGAGGGCGGAGTCGGTGATCCGCACGCCGTGATGGACCTCGTAGCGCTCCTTGAGCCCGCGCAGGATGGCGATCGTGTCCTCGACGGAAGGCTCGGCGACGTAGACCGGCTGGAAGCGGCGCTCGAGCGCGGCGTCCTTCTCGATGTTCTTGCGGTATTCGTCCAGCGTGGTGGCGCCGACGCAGCGCAGCTCCCCCCGGGCCAGCGCCGGCTTGAGGAGGTTGGAGGCGTCCAGCGCCCCCTCGGCTTTCCCGGCGCCGACGACGGTGTGAAGCTCGTCGATGAAGAGGATGACCTGTCCCTCGGAGGAGACGATCTCTTTGAGGACGGCCTTGAGGCGGTCCTCGAACTCGCCGCGGTACTTAGTGCCTGCGATCAGCGCCCCCATGTCGAGGGCGACGACTCGCTTGCCCTTGAGCCCCTCGGGGACGTCGCCGTCGACGATTCTACGGGCGAGGCCCTCGACGATGGCGGTCTTGCCGACGCCCGGGTCGCCGATGAGGACGGGGTTGTTCTTGGTGCGGCGGGAGAGGACCTGGATGACGCGGCGGATCTCGGTGTCGCGTCCGATGACGGGATCGAGCTTGCCCTTGCGGGCCTCCTCGCAAAGGTCGCGGCCGTAGCGTTCGAGGGGGCGGTACTTCTCCTCGGGGCTCTGGTCGGTGACGCGCTGGGCGCCCCGGATGTCCTGGAGGGCGGCGAGGATGGCGTCGCGGGTGACGCCCGCGCGGCGGAGGGTCGCGGCGACGGAGGCCCGGCCTTCCACGAGGGCGAGGAGGAGGTGCTCGGTCGAGACGTACTCGTCCTTCATCGAGCGGGCCTCTTCGTCGGCCTTCTCGAGGGCGTCGGAGAGGTCCTGGGCCATGTAGAGCTGGGCGGGGCCGGCGGCGCGGACGGAGGGCTTTTTCGTAAGCTCCTGCGCGACCTGGGCGGCGAGGATCTGGGGGTTGACGCCGATGCGCTGGAGGAGCGGGGGCACCGTTCCGTCGGTCTGGGCGAGAAGCGCGAGCGCCAGGTGGGAGGAGTCGACCTCCTGGTGCTCGCTCTTGCGGGCGAGCTCCTGTGCCTTGCGGAGGGCCTCCTGGGCCTTGATGGTGAGTTTTTCAAGCTGCATCGCCATTCCTTCCGTCCGTAGAGCGGAAAGGGGCGTCGTTTGCGCGACGCCCCTTTCAGAGGATCCGTCTTGAGCGGCGCCGCCGCCCCCGTTACTCCTTGACCTCGAACTCGGCGTCGATCACGTCGTCATCGCCCTTCTTGGAGCGGGGGCCTTCGGCCTCCTCGTGCGGGGGCTCGTGGGCCTCGCCGCCGGGTTGGCGGTCAGCGGAGGCCCGCTGGTACATCGCGGTCGCGAGCTTCTGTGCCGCCTTCTGGAGGTCGTCCATGGCGGAGCGGATGGTCGCGGCGTCGTCGGAATCTTTGACCTTCTCCACGGCTTTGATCTTTTCGTCGACGAGGTCGCGGTCGGCTTTGGAGACCTTGCTCCCGTGCTCTTCGAGGGTGCGGCGGGTCTGGTAGGCGAGCTGGTCGGCGGCGTTCCTCGCGTCGATGAGTTCGCGTTTCTTGCGGTCCTCCTCGGCGTGCTCGCCGGCCTCCTTTTTCATGCGCTCGACCTCGGCTTCGGTGAGTCCCGAGGAGCTTTTGATCTGGATCGACTGCTCCTTGCCCGTGCCGAGGTCCTTGGCGGAGACGTGGAGGATGCCGTTGGCATCGATGTCGAAGGAGACCTCGATCTGCGGGATGCCGCGCGGCGCGGGCGGGAGTCCGGTGAGCTGGAAGAGGCCGAGGGTGCGGTTGTCGGAGGCCATCTCGCGCTCGCCCTGGAGGACGTGGATGTCGACGGCGGGCTGGTTGTCGGCGGCGGTGGAGAAGACCTGTTTCTTGGAAGTCGGAATGGTGGTGTTCCGCTCGATGAGTTTCGTCATGACGCCGCCCAGGGTCTCGATCCCGAGGGAGAGCGGGGTCACGTCGAGGAGGACGACCTCGTCGACCTCGCCGCCGAGGACGCCGCCCTGGATGGCCGCGCCCACCGCGACGACCTCATCGGGATTGACGGAGCGGTTGGGCTCTTTCTGGAAGAGCTCGCGGACCTTGGCCTGGACGGCGGGCATGCGCGTCATGCCTCCGACGAGGACGGCCTCGTCAACCTCCTTGGGGGAGAGCTTGGCGTCGGCAAGCGCGCGCTTGCAGGGGTCGACCGTCCGGGCGATGAGGTGCTCGGTGAGCTGTTCGAGCTTGGCGCGGGTGAGGGTCATCTGGAGGTGCTTGGGGCCGCCGGCGTCGGCGGTGATGAAGGGGAGGTTGATGTCGGTGGAGGCGGTGGTGGAGAGCTCGCACTTGGCTTTCTCGGCGGCTTCCTTGAGGCGCTGGAGGGCCATCTGGTCCTTGCGCAGATCGATCCCCTGCTCTCTCAGGAACTCGGAGGCGATGTGGTCGATAAGCACTTGGTCGAAGTCGTCGCCCCCGAGGTGCGTGTCGCCGTTCGTAGCGAGGACTTGGAAGACGCCGTCGCCGACCTCGAGGATGGAGATGTCGAAGGTTCCGCCGCCCAGGTCGAAGACGGCGATCTTTTCGTTCTTTTTTTTGTCGAGGCCGTAGGAGAGGGAGGCGGCGGTCGGCTCGTTGATGATTCGTTCGACCTTGAGGCCGGCGATCGCGCCAGCGTCCTTGGTCGCCTGGCGCTGGCTGTCGTTGAAGTAGGCGGGGACGGTGATGACGGCGCGGTCGACCTTGTGGCCGAGGTAGTTCTCGGCGGTTTCCTTGAGGCTCTGGAGGATCATCGCGGAGATCTCGGGGGGAGTGTAGTCCTTGCCCCTGGTGCGCACTTTCACGAGCTCCTCTGCAGCGCCCACGACCTCGTAAGGGACGAGTTTCTCCTCTTTGGCGACCTCGTTATGTCGACGGCCCATGAAGCGCTTGATGGAGAAGACGGTGTTCTTGGGGTTCGTGATGGCCTGGCGCTTGGCGGTCGTGCCGACGAGACGCTCCCCGCGATCCGTGAACGCGACGACCGACGGCGTGAGACGGCCCCCCTCCGCGTTGGCGATGACGACGGGCTCGTTCCCCTCCATCACCGCAACGACGGAGTTCGTCGTGCCCAGGTCGATCCCGATGATCTTCGAAGTCGGTTTTGCGGAAGCCATG
>JAZDKG010000087.1:0-2143 GCA_043803205.1 Planctomycetota bacterium | reverse complement strand
CGATCCTCACCCCAACGCTCGACCCCTGGGACCGCGGCTTCACCACGATCGGAAGCCCCGCCTCGATCAGGAACCCCTCCACGCGCGACCGCCAGTTCCGTCCGTCCACCAGTCTCCCTGTCGGCGTCGGGATCCCTTCTTCGACGAAACGTCCCTTCGCTAACCACTTGTCCATCGCCAACCCGCTCGCCTCAGGACCGCTCCCGCAATACGGCAGCCCCTCTTCCTCCAGGAGCGCTTGAATCCCCCCGTTCTCCCCGAACCCCCCGTGAAGCGCGATGAACGCGCAGTCGTACGTCCCCCCCGCTAAGGCCGAGAGATCGTCCGACCTCACGTCGCACTCCGTCACGCGGTGCCCCTTCGCCGCCAACGCCGACGCCACCGCGTGCCCGCTCTTGAGACTCACTTCTCGCTCGGGGGAGGTGCCGCCCAAGAGGACGGCGACGCTCGTTCTCATAGAACCCTCCGAAATCGCCAGGCCCCTTATCTTATCGGCAAGCCGCCCCCGCCTCATTCGGGAAAAAGCCCGACTCGTGACCGACGACCCCTAAAAACGCCCGATCCTCACCCGCCGTCCCTGGGGTGGGACGGCCAGACGCATATCTCCAGCTCCAGCTTCACCCCGGTCTTTTCCAACACCCTTTCCCGCACACGCTCGATCAGCGTGAGCACCTCCCCCGCCGTCGCGCTCCCGTCGGCTAAGATGTAGTTCGCGTGTCGCCGCGACACGTACGCCCCTCCGATCCGCTCCCCCTTGAGCCCGCAGCGATCTATAAGCGCCCCCGCCGCCTCCCCGGGCGGGTTCCGGAACACGCACCCCGCGCATCTACCCCGCGTCGGCTGCCCGCGTCGACGCTCCCGGTACTCCCTCATCTCCCCGCGCACCGCCTCCGGGCTCGATCGGGCCAAATCCAGCGACGCCCCGAGGATCACGTGCTCTCCCAGCGCGCTCGTGCGGTACCCGAACCCCGCCTCCTCGCGGGAGAGCCTCCGCACCGCGTCGCTCGCGTCCAGCACCGTCACCTCCGTGACGACGTCGCCGATCGCCCCGCTTGCCGTTCCGGCGTTCATCCGCAGCGCCCCCCCCAGCGACCCCGGAATCCCCGTGAGCGGCGCGAGGCCCGAAAGCCCTCGTCTCGCCGCCAATCCCAGAAGCCTCGGCAGCGCGATCGCCGCCCCCGCCTGGACCGAAGTCCCGTCGAAGCGCGCGCGCGTGAACTCCCTCCCCGCCAATCTCACCACGACCCCCGCCACCCCCTCGTCCCGCACTAAGAGGTTCGTCCCCCTCCCCAGAACGTAGAACGCAAGCCCCCGCTCCCTGGCGTACTCCCGCGTCCGGCGCACCTCGTCGACCGAGCGGCACTCCGCAAACGCCGCCGCCGCCCCGCCTAAACCGAAGCTCGTCTTGTCCGCTAGCTTCTCATCGAACCGCGGCGAGAAGCCGGCCGTGCATCCTGCGGGCGATCTCGTTGACATTGCCGGCGCCCATCGTGATCAGCACGTCGTTGGGTTCCAGGATCTTCGCTAAGTGATCCTCGATCTCCTCGAACGTCGCAATATGCAGCGCCCTCACCCCCCTCTTCGCGATCTCCATCACGAGATCATGCGAGTTCACCTGCGAGCGCTCGAACTCGCTGTCCCGTACGAAGTAGATGTCGGGCACCACCAGCACGTCCGCCGCGTCGAACGACGCGACGAAGTCCGTGAATAGAAACCGCGTCCGCGAATACTGGTGCGGCTGGAACACCACGATCAGCCGCCGCTGCCCGAACCGCTCCCGCGCCGCCCCTAAGGTCGCCCTGATCTCCGTCGGGTGATGCGCGTAGTCGTCCACCAGCTCGATCTCCCCTGCCTTCCCCAAGTGCTCGAACCGCCGGCTCGTCCCCCGGAACGAAAGGAGATGCTCCGCGATAGCCTCGCTCGCTAGGCCCACCTCCGCGAGCACCGCGATCGCCGCTAACGCGTTCTCCACGTTGTGCCGCCCAGCGATGCGAAGCTGAAAGTCCCCGAACGGCCTCCCCTCGTGCGTAACGTCGAACGCGTAGCACCCCTGGATCAGTTGCAGGTTGCTCGCCTCCCAGTTCGCCGCTAGCCCGATGCCGAACGTCTCCACCCGCGCCCGCGCCTCCCGCGAAGCCTCTAA
>JAZDKG010000086.1:0-4240 GCA_043803205.1 Planctomycetota bacterium | reverse complement strand
AACGTCCCCGTGATCCAGGGGCACGAGTTCTCCGGCACCATCCGGGAGGTGGGGAAGAAGGTCAAGGGCTGGAAGCTCGGGGATCGCGTCACAAGCGAAACGCACGCCTACGTCTGCGGCGAATGTATCTTCTGCAAGTCCGGCGAGGTTAACCTGTGTCCTGACCGCCTTGGGTTTGGATACGGGACGAACGGCGCATTCGCCAAGTTCGTCAAGGTGCCCGCAAGGATCCTCCACCGCCTGCCCGAGAACGTCCCGTTCGAGCACGCCGCGCTCACCGAGCCCGCGTGCGTCTCCTACAATGCGATCGTCGTCAAATCGGAGCTTCGTCCCGGCGAGCCGCTCATGGTCATAGGTCCAGGCCCCATCGGGCTTTTCGCGGTGCAGATGGCGCGGATCTCGGGGGCAGCGCCGATCGCGCTTGTCGGGACGCAGGCGGATGCGAAGAGACTCGAGATCGGGAAGAAACTCGGCGCGACGCACACGTTCGTCGCCGACCGCGAGGACGCCGCCAACAAGGTGATGGAACTCACGAACGGGCTTGGCGTTCCACTTATCATCGACGCGGCGGGAAGGAGCAAGGCCGTGGAGCTCGCCTTAGCCACGGTTCGACGGAGCGGGCAGATCACGAAAGTGGGTTGGGGGCCTCAACCTCTTGGCCTCTCACTGGATCCGCTGCTCTCCAAGGCGGCTAGACTCCAAGGGACGTTCAGCCACACGTACCGGACGTGGGAGGCGGTGCTCGCGCTCATGTCGGCGGGTGAGATCCGGATGGAGCCGATGATCTCGCACACGTTCCCTGTCTCCGAGTGGCACAAGGCTTACGAGCTTGTGGATAAGCGCGAAGCCGTGAAGGTTGTGCTCGTCCCTGAATGACCCGGCTCGCTAACCGGAGTGAAGGAGTACGAATGAAGAGCTTGAAAAAGATGTTGGCGAAGGGAGAGACCGCGCTGGGACTAATGATCTCGGAGCTCCTTCGTCCGAGCGTGGTCAAGATATATGCGAAGGCGGGGGCGGATTTTCTCTACATGGAGTTTGAGCACTGCCTCATGAACCCGCGCGACCTAGCGGACGTGGTGCTTTGCGCGACGGATAACGATCTCCCCGTCGTCGCCAAAACCCCTTATCTTGACAGGGCTTGGGTCACGAAGCTCCTGGACGCGGGCGTGACGGGGATCCAGCTTCCGATGACCGAGACGTCCGAGCAGGTGAGGCAATTAGCGGAGTGGGTGAAGTTTCCGCCCGTGGGCAAGCGCGCTTGCGCATGCGCGTACGGGGCGACGGGTTATGTGGACATGGAGGTTCGCGACTTCATCGAGAAGTCGAACGCGCAGACCTTGGTGATCGCTCACGTCGAGACGCTTACGGGGGTTAAGAACATCGACGCGATCCTGGACACGGGCGTTGTTGACGTGCTCTTCGTGGGCCCGTTTGATTTGTCGATCTCGTGCGGCAAGCCCGGGGATTATGAGTCCAAGGATTTCAAGGACGCCGTAAGGCGTTTGTCCGATGCGGCAAAGAAACGGGGGGTGGTATTGGGGACGTATCTGCCGAATGCCGGGGCGGCGTCGAGGTGGCGCGCGCTGGGGGCGCGGTTCTTCGAGCTAGCGGATGAGCTCGCGTTCATCGCGGAGGGGGCGACGAGGGCGATTGGGCAAGTACGGGGGAAGGGTAACCGCCGATGAACGCTGAAGGGAGAGACAAGAGGAAGTTGTCCGCAGATGGACGCCGATGAACGCAGATTAGCAGTCGGAGGGGAGGAGGCGCGGGCGGGGTGGCGCTGGAGGTTGTCCCAGAAAAGTAGAATGTCCCCTATGTTTTTCCCCCCAAGGGATAAGTAAGCCTGACCCCCTTCTTACCCTCAGCCCCGGAGACCTGCAAGGAGGGCGAGGAGGCCCGCCAAGGCGACGGCGCGAAGGATCCAACTCACGAGGACAATGACCATCGCGCCGAAGAGGTCGACATCGAACCATTTGACCATCAGCGTCCAGAAGACGACCATGCTCCCGATCCAGGAGGCCCAGCCGCCCAGGAAACCCAGGAGAACGGAAGCGCCATTGACCGCCGCCGCGACCACGGCCAGCTTCCACAACATCCCGACGAGAGGCGGAAGCTCGAACTCCGCAAACCGCTGCGCGATGGGGAGCACGATCAGCAGCAAGACCCATGACGCCACCGTTCCCAGGATGAACACCAGCACGTGCCCCATTGATCCTCCTCCTACCTCAGCATCCCTTACTATCCACGTGGCGGGCTTCGAGTCAACCCCAAGAAAACGGGAATCATGCGCCGGAGACATGAACTCCACGGGATAAGGCGCGGGCGGGGGCTTGACAGGTGGTAGGTGGTAGAGTGGTATGCGATAGCGGGGGGAGGATTGGCGGGATGAAGCGGAGGGGAGAGAATTGCAGCCGCAGATGAACGCCGATCAACACGGAGGAGAGCAGCACAAGAGGTTTATCCACAGATTTCGCAGATTACGCAGATGGGAGAGAAGCGGGAGAGGAAGAGACGAAACCGCCGATAAACGCAGATGAACGGAGATTAGCAGCGGGAGGGCGGAGGCGCGGGCGGGGTGGAGCTGGAGGTCGTCCCGGAAAAGTAGAATGTCCCCTTGAAGTTTTCGCAGTGAAGGGTGCTCATGCTTCGTCAGACAGGGCGGAGTTGCCTTCCTTCACACGCAGAATGTCACCGATTACAAGGTATGTCTGAATGACGCCTTGCTCAGCTTCCTGGGCTGTGACCTTTGCGTGGACTCCCTTGTTGACGAGATCGTGCGCGCGGTCAAGCCTGTTCGCCAGGCCTGAAAGTTCTTGTTCGAGAAGGCGGCTGGAAGCCGTGCTGCCAACGTTTTCATGGATGAACTGGAGCAGCCGGGAAGCGTACTTCTCGTCTGTCAGCTTCCGCGTTTTCCCGTCTGAGCCGAGGACTTGCTCCTTGCTCGGAGGATATAGCACGTCTGCCAAGCTCTTCAGCGCCCTTCGACATGAAGTGAGAGCGTGGCTACGGGATTCGCAAGTGCCGTCAGATAGCCGCGTAGGCGCAGCTTGCATTTGTTCAAGAGCGACGGGGGCAAGGTCTTGGAGGCGTTTTTCCACGTATTCAGCGTTTCGCTGGATGAGGCCGGAGCACGTTTCCCCCTTCTCAATCTCCCGCTCCGTTCGACTAAGGAAGTCATAGACACGTTGGCGAACCCGATCAAGGACGCGCTCAAATTCTGTGGCGGTTGCGTCGTAGTAGATGCGGCTGTCGACTTTCGCATTGGCCCGCGCTAAGGGCTGGTAGAATTCTGCCAAGTGTGGGGGGTCGGGGTCAAGTGCCCGCGCACTGGTTGATCGTAGATCTTTGATGGTGTTCTCCAGTTGCGGAACGCTGAACAGGACGACCCTTGGTTCGGATTCGAGGCTCCCGTCGAGCTTCCACATTCGAATCTCTCGATGCCTGAGCCATTCCTCTAGGGTTCGCTTTGACACTTGACGGAGTTCGTCAACGCTGTAATGGCCGATTCGCTCTTTCAGAATCTCCCGAAGTACCGTCATGCGGCCCTGCTGAATCGTGCCGTCGGTGAGCTCCCATTCCAGCCATATCAGGGCATCCGCGTCCTCTCGGAGCCGAGCAATCCGAGCGGCCTTCCTTATCAGTTTGCTCACAGGACAGCGGGGCTCATCAATGAGTTCAAACGCTTCGTGGAGGAGACAGCGCACTGAATCAGCGAGGCTCACGTAACTGGATCCTCTCCGGAACAAACGGTCGGGCCAGTTGCAATGTTTGAGCTTCTAACCAGGGGTCTTGTGAGCTCATGCCCTTTCTTAGCGCCGCCAACCTGTCGCTCGGAAAACACTTGTCATGTGCCTGGCGAGTTGTCGAAGAGTTCCTTGTGGGTTCTTGGTGGAGATGGCTTGGCGATTCTGGGGGGCTTGCGCATGTCGTCGGGCACGGGGGGCAGTTCGGAGGGTTTCAAGCAGGGGCTTCTGGTGACGGCGGACAGGAGCTTGGCTTGAGCGGGGCACGCGGCGAGCGTCGCTTGTTCAATGCGCATGGAAGACAGGTTACTGCGATCGCGGTCAGGAGTCAAACCGTGCGCTGGGGAGCTTGAGAAGTGGTAGGTGGTAGAGTGGTACGTGATAGCGGGGGAATAGGCGGCATGAGGTACATCGGGCGAAGAGAGAGTGAGAGAGTTGTAACGTGATGGAGTGATAGAGGGAAGATGCGGGCGGGGGCGGATGGCAAAGAAGAATGT
>JAZDKG010000085.1:0-53534 GCA_043803205.1 Planctomycetota bacterium | reverse complement strand
GACGCTCTTGGGCTCCTCGACGCCGTTCGAGGGGATGTGGGAGGTGAAGCTGAGCCGCGCGACGCGCTGTTCGTTGGCGCTGGCGAAAACCTCCGCCTCGATGACGTCGTCGGCCTTGAGCACCGCCCCGAGGGCGCGTCCAACGGCGCCCGCAAGCTCGGAAACGCTGATCACGACGACCCTCCCACAAGGAACGCCCTCCCCCGCAGCGTCGGGGCGCCGTTCGTCAGCCTCTTCGTCTGCATAGGCTGGCCCTTCCCGCAATTAGGGATGGGGAAGAGCCGGAGATCGTTTCCCACCGCGTCGATGGACATGAGGAAAGCCTTCGTGTCCGAAGCGATCCCGCCGTCGCGGAAAAGCTCCCTGCACTCCCCCCGTCGGACGGCGTAGACCTTGCGCGGAGATGCGGAAGTTCTCGCGGCTCTCCGCGATGCTCGGCACCCGCATCCCCGAAAGGTAGTACCCTTCATCGAGGTCGCCCAGGATGTCCTCCGGCCGGGACTTCCCGCCCACGAAAGCGGTCACGGACATGCGCACGAGCCCGACGAGGGAGGCGTCCGTCGCGGTGTAGTGCCCGTTTGGAAGGACGCCCATGGCGGCGGCGGTCGCGCGGCTGTTCATGAAGTCCCGCAGCACGCCGTCCTCGATGAGGACGACGCGCTTCCCCGGCGCGCCTTCGTCGTCGAACTCGTAGTGCCCATACCCGGGAAGCGAGGGATCGGAAAACGCCGATACGAGCGGGGAGGCGATCTGGCGGCCGATCATGTTGCGCGCGAGATCGCTCAAGAACCAGCTCCTCCCGGCGTAGCTCGTCTCCATCTTGAGCGCGCGGTCGAGTTCCGTCGGGTGTCCGATGATTTCATGGTTGAGCAACGCATTGAAGTTCGGGTCCGTCACGACCGCGACGGGGCGGTCCGTCGTCGGGCAGCGCGGCGCCTTCGCCAGCTCGCACGCGTCGGCGGCAAGCGCCAGCGCGAACTCCCGGAGCGCCGGGAGCTTGACGAGCGGCTCGTCCACCCCCCCGCTGAGGACCTCCCATCCCCTCTGATGCCCGGTCGTGTCGTACAGCTCGACGGGCTCCCCGTCCCCCGCCGCGAGATACACGTCCCCCTCCGTGAGCGCGTTCCACTGGTCGATCAGGCTTCCGTCGCTGGAGGCGAAAACCTGTCGGCGGACACCCGTCTCCACCGACACGGCGTTGAAGCGGACGTCGGGGTACCGCGCGGCAAGCTCCCTCGACACGTCGGCGGCGAGCGCCGCCGCCTCCTGCGGCGAAACCGAGCGCGGGTCGACGGCGTGCTCCGGCCGGATCGTGCGCTCGACCGCCGGAACCTCCGCAAGGACAAGGTCGGCGAGGCTCCCGGCGACGTTCGGGAAGCGCTCCCGCGAGGCCGCCTTGTGGCGGGAGCTCGCTATCGCCCGCGCGCCGGCGTGACGCAGCGCGTCCTTGAGCTTCCGCGCAAGCTCCGGGATGTCGCGCGGGCCCAGAAGCTCCCCGTAAAACCCCGCGCAGGCCGGCGAGCCCGCGATAACCCTCACCCCCATCGACGCCACCGCCTCCCGTCCGCTTTGACGCGCCGAACCGTCCTCCGCATAAGCGGCAAGCGTCTCGGACACCTCGATGCGCACGTCGGCGTAGCCCCGCAGTCGCGGGGCGAGGTCCGCAAGCACCTCGCGGACGCAAGCCCTCGCCGCGTCGAGGCCTTCGAGGGATATCTCCTGCGCTTCGTCCGTCACGGCGGACCTTTCCCATGAAACCACGCCCAGGGCGCCCGCCCCGTCGGGACCGTCAAGTGATGGGCTCTCACCGCCAGAGATCGCGGATCATCCGCGCCGACGGCCACACGTCCAGACGTCGGAAGGCGCCTGCGCTCGTGTCGGTGAAGAAGCCAACACCCCCCGACGACAGCGTCGCGTCGCGCGCGCCCACGTACGTCGGCGGGTCCGAGTTCACCGCCCCCTGGATGAGGTCGCCCTCGACCTTGACCTGCAGACGCACCCACGAACCACGGGGGACGTACGAGAGCCGCGTCCCCCGCAGCACCGTCACCTTCCCGTTCTCGATCCGCGCGATCACGAGCATCGGCTCCCCCGCCGCCACGGTCATCGTATCCCCCGCCGTGTAGTTGGCGGCGAGGACCTCCTGTTGCACGTCGGGCACGAACCATCGGGCGTAGGCCGGCGAGCCGGGGAGCACCACCGCCAGTCCGTAGAACGACCGCCCGTCCGGCTGTACGCGGAAGGCCAGCCCCGAGACGCCGTCCGCGCGCACGTCCGCGCGAAGGTGCGCGTCGGCGAACTCGCCTTCGCGCCTTCTGGACAGCGCGAAGGGCACGGCGTCATCCTTCTGCTCGAGCGTGCCCGCCCGCCGCCAGGAGAAACGATACATGCGGATCGAGCCGTCGTACCAGTACGGGTACGGCGAATCGTGCACGAGGTACTGGGTCACGCACAGGACTTGGTTCGGCGCAGCCTCGATCATTTTCCCGTAGTAGGACCAGAAGCGGAACGCCGTGGGATGCCAAGTCTTCCCGTCGTCCTCGGTGTACCAGTGTCCGTCGATCTGCCAGTTCCAGATCACGCCGTCGCTCCCGCGAACCAACTCCGGCAAACCCGAATGAGGCAACGGGAGCCGCACCGGGGGCGTCGCCTCATACTTCCCCGGCCCCACCCGCGTCAAATACGTCTCGCACGTTCGCCCGGGATCGCAGCGAATCACCATGAGGATCCGCCCGTCGGCAAGCTCCACCATCGCGCTCTCTTCGCCGGTCTCCTTGAGGAGGTCCGCTTCCGTCCCTGGCGGCGCGATCCACTGGGTCGCCGTCCACGTCTTCCCGTCGTCCATCGACTCCCGGATCGCCGCGATGTACTGACCGTAAACCGGCTTCCCATCATGGATCCACTCGCTGGGCCAAGCCGTGCTCACGATCCGCCCGTCTCGACAGCGCAGGTTTGCGACTCCGTTGTTCACGATGGAGCCGTCCGCCGCGTAAAGGAAGCGCAGGTTCGCGCCGCGCGGCTTCTGATCACTCCCCAGGTTCTCCCAGCTGTCCCCGTTGTCGCGTGAGACCAGCGTCGGGTACTCGGCCTTCGTCGTCGACGCCGCGTCCTCGGGCCCGAGGCGCATCTTGTGCTCCCGGCAGAACTGCTTCCAGGCGTCGTGCGATTTCCCGCGCCCGTACCATGGCCTGTAGCTCGTCTCAAGTCCCAGGTTCCCCGTGATCTGCGCGAAGCACGTCTTGACGTCGCCGCCCGGCTCCTTCCAGAGCCCCACCCACGCTAGGTGACTGGGCTCCTCCGGGCTCCGGTAGATGTCGCGCTCTTCCAGGTCGTAGATATCGATGTCGCAGGTTGCGTCCCAGTCGCCCCCCGCAGCCTCCCAGCGCGCAAGCGGATTGTCCTCGAGGTAGTCGGTCACCGCGGGCTTCGCGTCCGGAGCCGCTTCCCCCTTGGCCGGAGGTCCCTCTCGGACCTGGGCGCGCGTCCAATCGACCGGTCGGCCCCACGAAGCGGCTTCAAGCTGAATGCGCTCCTTGCGCTCGGCCGAGAGCGCCTTGAAGAGATCGAGCTCCGCCTCCCGGATGGCGCAGCCCGCCGTCGTGTTGTTGAGATTGCTCGCGAAGGTGAACTGGAAGTAGTTGCGTCCAGGGCGAAGTCCGTCGATCGGGAGCGGGATCGCCCCGCCGTGCTCCCCTTCGCCGATCATCGACTTCGCCCACGTCGCCTTGAGCTTCTCATTCACCACGAGGTCCGCCTCCTCGGGCGCGTCGATGTCGTCCACGCGAAGCAGCAGGATCGCCTCCCGGTAGTCCGCGAGGTTCTCGGGCAGTTCGAACTTGAGCCATCCCTGCGAGCCGACCTGCGTGTTCCAAAGGTCCACTGAGCTATTCTCGCTGCGCGGCGCGATGCGAAGGGGCGCCTCGTCGGCCCCTTCCAGGCGTCCTTGTGCGACAAGCGCCAGGGCCGACAGGACAACCACCCAACGCAAGCGTCCCGACATTGCGGCCTCCCTTCCTTGCACGTATGCTCTCGTGCGTCACCGCCACAAGTCCCGGATCATCTGCGGAGCGCCCCAGACCTCAAGGCTCTTGAAGGCCCCCGTCGAACGGTCCGCATAGAACCCGACGCCGCCGGCGGGCAGCGTCCCGTCCCGCGCGCCAAGGTAGACGGCGTGCGGGAAGTGCGGATGATCGATCTTGACCGCCGCCTGGATGAGATCGCCGCTCACCTTGACCTGCATCTCGGACCAGCTCCCCTTATCCACTTCATACGAGGGCGACATCTGGAGGATATACAGCCCTCGGAGCAGCGTGATCTGCCCCTTCTCCACGCGGGCGAGCACCGCCATCGTGCGCCCCAGCGCGAACCGGAACTGCTCCGCAGCCGAGTAGTTCGCCGCCAGCTTCTCATCCTGCACCTCGGGCGGGAAGTACTCCTTGTAGAGCGGATGCCCGTGCAGCACGACCCCGAAGAAGTAATACGACCGCCCGTCGTCGGAGACGTGGAAGAGGATCCCGTTCACGCCGTCCAGGCGCACCCGTGCCCGCGCGTGCAGGTCCCCGAAGGCGTCCTCCCGGCGGATCGCCCGCGCGAAACGCACCCCGTCGCTCGACTGCTCCAGGATCCCGCTTCGCCGCCAGCGGAACCGGCCCATCCGGATCGAGCTGTCGTTCCAGTACGGATACGGCGAATCGTGGATGAGGTGCTGCGTCACGCACAGGAGCTCGTTCGGCGCAACTTCCAGCATCTTCCCGTAATACGACGGAAGCGCGATCGGCGCCTTGTGCCAGGACTTGCCGTCGTCCGCGGTATACCAATGTTCGCCCAGGCCCCAGTACCATACGACTCCGTCGCTGCCCGCCACCAGGTCCGGCAGCCCCCCGTGCGGGATCCCGCAGAGCGTCGGAGGCGTCGCCTCATACTTCCCCGGCCCCACGCGCGTGAGATACGTCTGGACCGGCCCGCCCGGGTCGCACCGGATCATGCCGAGGATCCTGCCGTCCGCCAGTTCCGCGATCGCGGTCTCTTCGCCGGATACCTTGATGAGCTCCGGGTCGGACCCCTCGGGCGTGATAAACTGGAGCGGCGACCACGTCTTGCCGTCGTCAAGGGATTCCCTTACCGCAATGAGAAACTGGTCAGTGAGGTAAGTGTGCCTCTCCCGGTCCTCCATGCACTCCTCCGGGCTCGCAGTAGACACAATCCGACCGTCCCTGCACAGAAGCGTCGCCAAGCCCTTGCGCACCAGGCTCCCGTCCCTCGCCAACACGAACCGCAGGTTCCCTCCCCTCGGCTCATGCGCGAGCCCCAGGTCCTCCCACGTCTCGCCGTTGTCCCGGGTGACCAGCGTCGGACTCTCCAGCTTCGTCGTCGTCACCGCGTCCTCCGGACCCAGACGCATCCCGTGCTGCTCGGCGAACTTCTTCCATCGTTCCTCGCCGCCGCGGCCATAGGTCACGTGATAGCTCGGCTCCAAGCCCGCGTTCCCCGTCACCCTCGAAAACGATACGTAGACGCCTGCGTCCTTCTCCTTCCACATCCCAACCCACGCCGTATGCCCCGGCTCCTCCGGACTCTGGTAGATGTCGCGCTCGACGAGGTCGAACATGTCGACCTCCTGCTTCACGGACCACTCCCCCCCGACGCCCTGCCAGCGCGAGAGGGGATCGTTCTGGAGATAGTCGGCGACGACAGGCGGTTCGCCCGAGCCGGCGACCGGCGAAAGGGCGAGAATTACAGGACAAACCGCAAGGAAAAGATGCGCAATCGTCCTCATTGGGTTGGGCCTCCCTTCAGCCTTTTTGCCTGCCTGTCGCATGAATCGCATGACCTGTCCTCGCTTCCCTCGCGACCGCCGAGAGATCGAGGTGATCGAGCCCCACCGTGCGCATCGTCACGCGCCTGCGATCCCCCCCCGCGTGCTCGAGAACGATCTCGACCCGCGCGTCGGGAAGGGCCTCCCGCACGCGGTCCGCCCACTCGATGACGGCGACGCCGCCGGACACGAGATTCTCCTCAACCGCGAGGTCCTCAAACTCCCGCGCCCCGCGCAGCCGATAAGCGTCCAGATGATGGAGAGTCAGCCTCCCCTCGTAAACGGCGTGCAGGACGAAGGTAGGACTCGCGACGTCCCGCGGATCAATCCCCAGCCCCTCCGCGATCCCCTTCACGAGCTGCGTCTTTCCCGTCCCAAGCTCTCCCGTAAGCGCGACACAATCCCCTGGGCGCAGCCTCCGGCCCAGCGCCCGCCCGATGGCGCGCGTTTCCTCCGCGCTTCCCGTCTCGAGCGTCGTGCCGTCACCCCCACGTGTGCTCATAGCCTCGCGGCTCCAGTCTGGATAACTTCCCGCGGGGATCGCGGATCCGAAGTCCGGGCTCTCGTTCGATCCGACCGACGAGGCGGGGCTTCCTTGTGAGCGAGCGCCCTTCGAGAATCCGCGCGCGCCCGCGCGGGTCGGCCGTGAAGAGGAGCTCGAAGTCCTCCCCGTCGTGCAGCGCGTGTTCGAGGGGTGATCGCCCGTCGCGGCGTGCCAGCGTCCGCGCGGTGGCCGACACCGGGACGCCTGCCGCCTCGATCGTCGCGCCTGCGCCGCTCTCCTCGCAGATGTGCATGAGGTCGGTCGAGAGGCCGTCGGAGACGTCGATCATCGCGTGCACGCGATAGCGGCGCGCCAGCGCCGCCCCGTCCGCCACCAACGGCTCGAATGCCCAGTGCTTGCGCAGGATCGACCCCCCCAACGGGCCCGTGACGAAGACGTCGTCGCCGACGCGCGCCCCGGAGCGCAGCACCGGCTTGGCCCCGCAGGGCCGCCCAAGGACCGTCACGCAGAGGACTATGCCCTGCGACCAGCTCGTGACGTCCCCTCCCACGATCTCCACCCGGTGCCGGCGCGCAAGCGCCATCATCCCGCGCATCAGCCTTCGAGCGAACTCCATCGAGGACTTCCGCGACAGCGCCGCCGCCACCACCGCCGCCGCCGGCTCCATCCCCATCGCGGCGACGTCCGACAGGCCCACGGCGAGCGCCTTGCGGCCGATCCTCTCAGCCGACATCTGCGTCGTCGAGAAGTGCGCCCCCTCGAGGAGCATGTCCGTGGTGATCGCGACGAGTCCCCCCGCTCCGCAAGCAAGGAGCGCGCAGTCGTCCCCGGGACCGACCGCGGTGGAAAGCAAGCGCGTGCGACGACGCCCGCCCGCGGGCGCGCCGATCCGCTTCCGGATCCAATCGATGAAGGCAAGCTCTCCGGCGGCCGCGCGCCTCACGCGAACTCTCCGAACCCCAGGGTCGACAAATACCGCGCCGAGGAAAGGAGCTCCTCCCCCGACCACTCCTCGTTGGGCTCGATGATGGGGAGGAAGCTGTCGCCCAGGCGGGACAGGATCGCGGCGAAATCCATGTTCCCATGCCCGATCGGGAGGTGGTCGCGCCACCTCCTCATGTCGTGCAGGTGGATTCCCACGAGCCGGTCCGCGAACTCCGAAAGCCACTCGCCCTCCTTCGCCAGCCCCACCAGCTCCGTCAGCCGCGCGTGCCCCGTGTCGTGCCAGTACGCTAGACGGTCCGTGTCGAAGCGCCGGAAGATCCACGCGAGCTCGTCCGGCGAGGGGATCTGGTCATAGAAGTTCCGCGACTCGAGGGCGAGGCGCACGACGCTGTCCCGCCTCAGGATCTCCTCGAGGCTGCGCGCCGTCGCCTCGAGCGCCGGAAGCGCCCGCCGCTTCCGCTCGCGCAGCATCTCGGCGCGTGCCTCTTCGTCATGCTCGTCCACCGCACGGTAGAGCGCGTTGTACCGGGTCCGCCAGTCCCCCGGGATCGGGACCACGCCCCCGTGCACCACGACGGCGAAGGCTCCCAGGCGCTCCGCAACTTCAAGCGTCCGACGGAGGTCCTCGACAGCCTCGAGGCGCAACTTCTCGTCCGTGGAAGAGAGAAGGTCGCCCCAGATATCGTTCTTCTCGAGGCGCTCGTTCAGGACCACGTTGTGAACGCTCAGGACCGTCCAACGGTTCGCCTCGCAGGCGCGCCCGATCTCCTCCACATCCTTTCGGCGCGGCAAGACCCCCAGCTCGAAGCAGTCGAATCCCGCCTCCGCGGCGCGTCGCATCACCTCGACGACTCCCTCGCCCGGGCGGGCGAGCGACGTCGAAACCCCGATCTTCACCTTCCCGACTCCTTTCGCGCGCCGACGCGCCCCGCAACGAAGAGGCGCGTCGCCTGCTCGCCCGCGAAGGCGAGAAGCTCCCGCGCGCCCTCCATCGCCTGCGCAAGAGTCATGGGCGCATTTACGATCGCGAATGCCGCGTCGATCCCCAAGTCGTGGACCGCCCGCGCGTCCGAGGCGACCGAGCCCGCAAGCGCCACCACTGGAACGCCGAACTCCTTCGCCGCCCGCGCCACCCCGACGGGCGTCTTCCCCCGCGCGCTCGTCCCGTCCAGACGTCCCTCGCCCGTGATGACCAGGTCCGCGTCGCGCACGCGCGCACGAAAGTCCACCGCATCGAGCACCAGCTCCACCCCGGGCGAGAGCTTCGCCCCCAGAAACGCAACGAAACCCGCCCCCAAACCCCCCGCCGCCCCCGCCCCGGGCAAGTTCTCGACGTCGGTCCCAAGGTCCCGCCGGATCACCTCCGCCAATCGTGCCAGCCCGCGGTCAAGTTTCTCGACCATCTCCGGGTCGGCTCCCTTCTGCGGCCCGAAGACGGCCGCCGCCCCGTGCGGGCCCGTCAGGGGGTTGTCGACGTCGGTGGCGACGCGGAAGTCGGCCTGCGCCGCGCGCGCGTCGCGCGCGCTCGCGTCGATCCACGCCAGCGACACCAGCGACCCGCCTCCCGGCGCAAGCGCCCGCCCCGCCTTGTCAAGAAAGCGCACCCCAAGGGCGCTCGCCATCCCCGTGCCGCCGTCCACGGTCGCGCTTCCGCCGATCCCAAGAATGAACCGCCTCGCCCCCAGGTCGAACGCCGCCCGGATAAGCTCCCCCGTTCCGAACGTGGTCGTGACGAGCGGGTTCCGCCGGTCGAGCGGAACGAGCGGGAGGCCCGAGGCGGCGGCCATCTCGATCACGGCGGTCTGGCGATCGGCGAGGATTCCGAACGCGGCCTCCACCGGCTCGCCGAGCGGCCCCGTCACCCTGACCTTCTCGCGCCTCCCTCCGGTGGCGGCCACAAGAGCGTCCACCGTCCCCTCCCCTCCGTCCGCCATCGGGATCACCTCCGTCCGCGCGCCCGGCGCCGCGCGCAGAACCCCCGCCTCGATCGCCCGCGCCGCGTCCAGCGCCGACAGACTCTCCTTGAAGGAATCGGGAGCGATCACAATCTTCATGGGAACCAAGTCTCTCTCCTACTGCACGGGCACGTCCAGCTTGACGCTCCGGATGACGATGGAACCGCGGCCCGAACGCACGAGCCGGAGGACCTCGAGGTTGACGACCTCCCCGGAGCCTTTCCCCGTGACGCGTCCGGCGAGGTCGGCCGCGCTGGCGAGCTTGCGCCCGTCGGCGGTCACGACCGCGTCCCCCGGACGGATCCCGGCGCGCTCGGCCGCGGACCCCCCGGCCGTTCGCACGACGAGGACGCCCGTGAGCCTCGTCTCATCGTACGGGGTGTTCGTCCGCCCGTCGAGGCTGCGGATCGCTAGGCCCAGCTTGGCCTGGACCACGGCGGCGGGGTCGAACGCTTCGATCGCTAGCGCGAGCGTGCGCTCCTTCCCGTCGCGCAGCACCGTCACGTCAACGCGCGTCCCCGATGCGATCGAGACGAACGCCGCGAAGTAGTCCTGCGCCTTACGGATCTCCCGGGAGCCCACGCGCCGCAGCACGTCGCCGGCCTTGAAGCCCGCGCGCTCGGCGCCGCTTCCGGGGGCGACCGACTCGACCACGACCGCCTCAGTGCCCCCCTCGCGTCGCGCGCGCAGGCCGCTGGCGCTCGACAACGACCCCGTGTCCGCGCCCACCTCGAGGAGAAAATCCTTGACGGACCCGATGGGGATCGCGAACCCGATGTTCTCCGCCCCGGCCTGCATGACGGTGTTAATCCCGATGACCTCGGCGTCCACGTCCGCCAGCGGCCCCCCCGAGTTCCCCGGGTTGATCGCCGCGTCCGTCTGGAGGAGGTTGTGAAAAACCAGGCTCCCCCCCGCGCGGACCTCGCGTCCGACCGCGCTCAGGACCCCCCGCGACACCGTGTTCGTAAGGCCGAAAGGGTTCCCCATCGCGATCACCGTCTCCCCCACGTACAGGTCGTCGCTGCGCGCGAACGGGGCGGCGGCGAACTTCTCGCCCGACTCGATCGCCAGGACCGCAAGGTCCTTCCGCGCGTCGCCGGCGATGAGCCGCGCGTCCACGTCCCGCCCGTCCATTAGCCGGACCTGGATCTTGACCGCGTCGCCCACGACGTGGAAGTTAGTGAGGACGTATCCCTCCTCGGCGAAGATGACTCCGCTCCCCGCCGTCCGCACCCGTCGTGTGGGGGCGAACTCCTCCGGCAGGTTCTGGAAGAACCGCTCGAAGAACGGGTCCACCGCGATCCGGTCGGTGCTCACGTTCACCACGCTGGGGGAGAGCTTCGCCACCGCCTCGACGATCGCGTCGACGCGCGCCGACGCTCCGCCCGCGTCCGTCGCCGCGAGCGCCGCCAGCGCGGCCGCGGACAGGATCCCCCGCACGCTGATGCGCATCCGACGTCCTTTCACGGATTGAGCCACTCGCGCCAGTTGTCGCTGATCCGGCCCTGCTTCTTGTAGTAGAGCATCGCCTCCTGGCACGTGCAGACCACCTTGGCCTTCGCCAGATGCCCCATGATCCGCGCCAGCACCTTCGGAAGGTACCCGAACGCCTCCTCCACGCGCCTCTTCTCGCTGCGCGGGATGAGACCCCCCAACAGACGCTCCGAGACGACCGGACGCTCCCTCACCCCCTCGGCGTAGTTCACGACGTAGCACGCCGCCGCGTAGCACATCTCCAGTTCCTTCGCCAGAAACGCCTCCGGCGCCAGCGTCATCCCCACGAGGTCCCCTCCGTAGGCGGCATACTTGCGCACCTCGGCCGCCGTCTCAAGACGCGGCCCCTCGACACACACGTACGTCCCCTGGTCGGCGAAATCCAGATGCAGGTCCAGAAGCGCCCCCCGAAGAACGGCGCGCAGCATCGGGCAGAAGACCTCGCTCTGCCGGATGAGCCCCAGCCCGCGGAAACGGAAGAAAGTCGACTCCCGGTTCTTCGTCTCGTCCACGAGATCGTTCACGATCACGTGCTGCCCGACGAGGTACTTGAGGTTGATCGCCGCCGACCCGCCCCACGAGACGATGTGCTTTACGTCCAGCTCCTTCAGCGCGTAGATATTCGCGCGATAGTTAACGAAGGAGGGGCTGATCGTGTACCCGGTCTCGCCGTGACGCGAGAGGAAATAGTAAGGCGCGCCGTCGTGCCGGAAGATGTAGATCGGCTGGCTGGCCCCGAAAGGCGTATCGATGCGGTCCAAGCGCTGCGCGTCGTGCCTTCGGGAGAGAAGCTTATACGCGTCCCGCCCTCCGATGATCGCCAGGGCGGGCCGCTCCGTGCTGTCCTGCAAGAGCTGTGGTCTCCGGACAAGGGGTAGCGACGGGCGCTCGAACGAGACGCCACAAGTCCCGCACCTGCGGGACCGGAAGGCCATTGTACGCCCCTCGCGCGGAGCGTCAAGCGCGCCCGCCGAACTCGTAGAGCGCCCCCGCCAGCGCCACCAGCGCCGCCGTCTCGCCCCGCAGCACGTGAGGCGCCAGGCTCACGAACCGACACCCCGCCGTGCGGCGGGCAAGCTCGAGCTCCTCCAGGGTGAAGTCCCCCTCCGGACCGACGATGAAGAGGAGCGAGCGAACGTCGCGCGCTGCGCCGAGGACGCGCGCCAGCGGCTGCGCGTCCGACGTCAACGCCGCTAGGCACGCGAGCTCGTACCGGGCGACAGTCGGAAGAAGATCCGTGAACGTCACGGGCTCGGCGAGCTCCGGCGCGCCGGCGCAACCCGACTGCTTCACCGCGCCCGCGATCTTGCGCTGCCACCGCGCGCGCTTCTGCCCGAACCGCTCGTCCAAGCGCACCACCGTGCGCTGGGTGACGACCGGCACAATCCGCCGCACCCCCAGCTCGACCGCCTTCTCCACAAGCAGGTCCATCCGCTTTCCCTTGAGGATCGCCTGCGCCAGCGTCATCTCGGGCAACCCCTGCGTCGGGACGCACAGCTCCTCGATGAGATCGACCACCGCCCGCCCCGCCTCGCGCCCCGCAACGCGCGCCCGGAACCGTCGACCCGCGCCGTCACGCACCTCCACCTCGTCCCCCGCCGTATGCCGCATCACCGCCAAGAGATGACGGCTTTCCGCCGGAGAAAGAATCGCCCTCCTCCCGTCGATGATCTCGTCAACCAGGAAACGATCCATAACGAAGAACACCTCGGTACAGGCTTGTATCGCCGGAGCGCCTCGCCGTCAATAACTCCTGACCCTCAAAAAAGTTAAGGACGCCGCGCATCGGTTCGATAAACAAGAAAGCGGACCGCGTTCGGCTCTCTCCACAAACACGGAAGTCTTCGTCATGGCATACAAGCTCTTCGTGGCCGCAGGCGTGTCGAAGGGGAAAGTCTTCCCCGTGCGGGAGCCCGAGACCGTCATCGGACGCGACCCCACCTGCACGGCGGTCATCCCCGACACGCGCATGTCCCGACGCCACTGCCGCATCCAAAAGGTCGGCCCGGACTTCTTCCTGGAAGACCTCAGAAGCACCAACGGCACCTTCGCCAACGGCCGCGCCGTCACCCGCGCCAAACTCGCATCCAACGACCAGATCGTCCTCGGCTCCAGCGTCCTCTACTTCGCAAAGGAGGCGCCCGCAAAGCTCGCCTCCCGCTCCCCCGTCAACGTCGTCGAGGACGGACCCGACGGAGAGCCCACCTACGAGGTCTCGGTCGCCGAGGTGCGCGCAGGATACACCGGCGAAGCCTTCGACGACCGCGCTCGCGAGGAGCGCGATCGCGCCGCCCGCAGCCTCTTCACGATCTATGAGATCGGACAGACGGTCCACAGCGCCCGGGACGTCCCGGAGCTCCTCGAAAAGGTCCTCGACGTCCTCTTCGACGCGGTCGACGCCGACCGCGGCTACGTCGTCCTCATGGATCCCCAGACCGGGGATCTCACCCCCACCGTCTCGCGGACGCACAGCGCCGCCGACTCGGCGGACCTCTCCATCTCCCGCAGCATCCTGCGCAAAGTCCTCGAGGAGGACAAGGGGGTGCTGTCGGGCGACGCGATGACCGACGAGCGCTTCCGCGGAAGCGACTCCGTCATCCTCCAGCAGGTCCACTCGGTCCTCTGCGCCCCCCTCAAGGGCACCAGCCGCGTCCTCGGGATGCTGTACCTCGCCACGCGCGGCGCCTCCGACGCCTTCAGCGTCGACAACCTCCGCCTCGCGACCGCGGTCGGCCTGCAGGCCGGCGTCGTGCTCGAGAACGTCACGCTCTTCGAGGAAAACCGGGAGCTCCTCCTAGGCGCGCTGCGCTCCCTCGTCGCCATGCTCGAACTCCGCGATCCCTACACGAGCGGCCACGCTGAGCGCGTCAGCGCCTATTGCCTCGCCATGTGCGACGCCCTCGGCCTCGACAGCCGCGACCGTCAGGAGATCGAACTCACCGCCCTCCTCCACGACATCGGCAAGATCGTCATTCCCGACTCGATCCTCAAGAAACCCGACAGCCTCTCCCCGTCGGAGCGGGCCGTGGTCCAGGAGCACCCCATCCACGGCGCCGCGATCCTCGCCCGGATCAAGGGCACCGAGGCGCTCGCCCTCGGCGTCAAGCACCACCACGAGCGCTACGACGGAGCCGGATACCCCGACGGACTGGCCGGCGAGAAGATCTCCCTCACCGCCCGCATGCTCGCCATCGCCGACGCCTTCGACGCCATGCACTCCGAGCGCCCCTACCGCGGCGCCCTCTCCCTCGATCAGGTCCTCCGCGAGCTCGAAGAGGGCGCCGGCACCCACTTCGACCCCGTGCTCGTCAACGTCTTCATCAAGGCCGTCGAGACGGGGGTGGTGCACCTGTCGGGTGCGGATGCGGCGGGACTCCCGACACAGGAAGTCGCCAGCGCCTAGACCGCCGCCGCGCGACTACTGCCCCTCGTCCTTCACCCGAAACTCGCGCCACTGGTCGGCGATCTCCTTGTACCGGCGGTCCGCATCGGCGGCGGCCTCCGCATTCCCGAGAAACTTCTCGAGCCTGATGATCGCCGCGTAGTACTTCGCAAAGGTGTCCATCTCCTCGTCCGTCACGCGCTTCCCCATGGCGACGAGCCCCTCCATCGCGCGCGTCGCGCGCCGATACGCCCACAGACACCCCTTCCAATCCCTCCTGCGCTGACGGTCGTCCGCAGCCATCGCGTAGTACTTCGGGTTCCCTACGATCATCGGGTCGGCCTCGAGCGCCTCGTCCCCCGCACGCGCCCGCGGGCCCGCGTACACCCAGTACCCCCCCTTCGCGTAGACCAGCCCCCAGCGGGACTCCTCGATCTCGAGCACCAGCGGAAACACGTTGAGCAGCGTCATCGTGTGCAGGCGGAAGTAGTAGTCCGCCACGAGGTACGTCACGTTGGAGAGGTCCAACGCCGTTACGAAGCGATCATGGGGGATGTCGTGCGGGTACTGGTCGCTGCGCTTCCCGGCATACGCGACCACTTGCTGCGCCTCCGCGACGCGACACCGCAGCCGCCATCCCACGAGAGGCGTCGTCACCACGAGATCATCCGGACCGACGCGCGCGTTCACAAAGTCGGCCACGGCCGCGAGATCCTCCGTGCTGCGCACCGAATACCATTCCCCCAGCGAGCTCGACACGTCGAACGCCCCCGAGAGGAGCCCGTACTGCTTCTCGGCGCTCGGCACGACGAAGAGGAGGAAGGGGAGCGTCACCAGCGCCACGTAAAACCCGGGGGCGCGATCCTGACGCGCGCAGAGGTCCTCCATCCCGCCCACCGCCGCCGACGCCAGCGCGCCCAACCCGAGCATCAGGAACGGCAGAAACAGCAGCGCCGGATAGTAGAAGATCCCGATCCTTCCCCCGCGCGTCCCCACGACAAGGAGCGAGAGCAACAAGAACGCCGCTAGGAGCCATCGCCTCTGCCACCCCCGCAGCGCCAGAATCATCCCCAGGAACCCCGCGAGGTGGTACGCGCGGAACAGGAGGAACCCCACAAAGCCGCGCCATGCCTCCCGCACGCCCTCTATCGCGAACGGCCCGATCCCGAGAAGCACCCAGTACCCGCCCGCGATCTTCCCGAGCACGCCCTCGTCGGGCGCGCCCGTCATCTCCCCCCTGAAGATCCGTCCGAGCGACCCGATGTCATACGCCACCGCGCGGTACCCGTGAAGGGCGACCATCACGACAAGCAAGACCGCCAGCGGCACAAACGCCAAGCCCAGCGCGCGAAACGCGTCCCGCGCGCGCGTCCCCACAAGGAGTAGAAATACAAGGAGCACGACGGGCGCCGTCCAGTACGCGGTCACGACCGCCAACCCCGCCCAGAGCCCGGCCAGCGCCGCCGCGCGCCATGTGCGTTCCTCCCGCCAGACCAAGCACCCATGGAAAGCGAGCGCGACGAAGAACATCGCTAGACCGTGCACGAACCCCCAGCGGGAAAAAAGCGTCTGGAAAGGCATCATCGTGAAAAAGAACGCCGCCCACAGCCCCGCCCGTACGTCCTTGAGGCGCCGCCCCGACGCGAAGACCACATACGTCGTCGCCACCCCGGCCGCCGCCGTGAGAATCCGACCCGCGAGCACCCCGCCAAAGACAAGCGCCAGCGGCGCGGCGAGAAGATAATACAGCAACGGGTACGGATGAAAGGCGCTGAAGCCCGTCCACGAGATCGCCCCCACGCGCATGTGCCCCCCCAAAAACTCCTGGAGGATCCGCGCCTGCAGGCATTCGTCGCTGTAGATGCGGGGGATGGACCAGAGAAACCAGAAGTGGAGGAAAACCGACAGGGCCAGGATGAAGATGAGCCTTCGCTTGTGCCAAGGCTTCATGGCGCCGCCCTTCCGCTCCTTGTCCTGCTCTCGGCTCTCAGGCATCTAAAGACCTCGTCCCCCCGACCGCCCAATCTAAACGCCCGCCCGCCCGCCGTCAATCCTCCCGCCGCCGCGCGCGCAGGATCTCCACCGCTTGCGCGAAATCCTCGGGCCAAGGCGCATGGAAAGCGACGGGCTCTCCGCTGCGCGGGTGCGCGAAACGGATGGCGTACGCGTGAAGAGCCGCACGATCAATGAGAGGAGCGCAAGATCCCGCCTCCGGCGCGATCTCCCCCAGCGTTACCACGGGCCCGCCATACTTGCGGTCGCCCACGATCGGATGCCCGATCGTCCGAAGCTGAAGCCGGATCTGATGAGTCCGCCCCGTCTCCGGATGCACCTCCACAAGTGTGAAGCCCCGATAGCGCTCCAGGACCCGGTAGACGGAGCGCGCTGGCCTCCCCTCGTCGCGCGACGCGGACATCCGGTCCCGCACGCGCGGATGCCTGCGGATGCCGTGCGCCAGCACGTCCGCGTCCAGCTCCATCCGCCCCGCCGCGATCGCGTGATAGGTCTTCTCCACGACGCGGGCGGCGAACTGCCTGGCGAGCTCCCGGTGTGCGTCGTCGTCCCGCGCAACCACGAGGACCCCCGACGTCGTCCCGTCCAAGCGGTGCACGATCCCCGGACGAAGCTCTCCCCCCACCGTGCTCAGGGATCCGTAGCGCGCCACTAGGCGGTTCACAAGCGTCCCCCGCCGCCCCGGCGACGAGGGATGCACGACGAGCCCCGCGGGCTTGTCCACCACGAGAAAGGACTCTTCCTCGTGGATCACGTCCACCGGCAGCGCCTCCGGTGGCACGGGCGCGAGGTCCCCCGGGCTCTCGCCCGTTACGAGGTCCCCCGCCGACAGTCTCTTCGAGGGGGATCCCGCCGCTCCGTTCACGAGCACCTCCCCGCGCTCGATCGCCCGGCGCCACCGGGTCCGGGGGATCGCCCGCTCCCGTCGCGCGAGGAACTGGTCCAGCCTCTCCCCCGCCTCCGCCGTGGTCACCTCGAAGCGGATCATCCCGTCCGCTCCACCGTACATGCGGGAGGACGCTCCGCCTGAGCGGCGGGGCGTCCTCCGGTTTCTTCCTGATCGCGAACCTTCAGGCCATGAGGGCCTTGGCGAGGTCGACGGCGCTCGCCGCGTCGGGGGCGTACCCGTCGGCCCCGATCTCGTCCGCATAGCTCTGCGTCACAGGCGCGCCGCCGATCATCACCTTCACGCCCTTGACCCCCTCGGCCTTCAGCGCCTTGATCACGCCGGCCATCTGGGGCATCGTCGTCGTGAGAAGCGCCGACAGGGCGATGACCTTCGCCTTCTTCTCCTTGGCGGCGCTCACGAACTTCGCCGCGTCCACGTCGATCCCGAGGTCGATCACCTCGAACCCGCCGCCCTTGAGCATCATCGCCACAAGGTTCTTCCCGATGTCGTGCAGGTCGCCCTTGACGGTCCCGATAACCACGCGGCCCGCCAGCTCCACCCCCGCGGCGACGAGGAGGGGCTCCAGGATTTTCATGCCGGCGTTCATCGCGCGCGCCGCGATCAGCACCTCCGGCACGTAGACCTCGTTCTTCTTGAACTTCGCGCCGATCACGCCCATCCCCGCGACCAGGCCCTCGTTAAGGATCTTCTCGACGTCGACCTTCTGGTCGATCGCCTCCTTCACGAGTTTCTCGACCTCGGCCGCCTTCCCCTTCTGCAGTTGTTCGCTGATCGCCTTCAAGTCCGCCATGAACGCTCTCCTTTTACGGCATCCCGATTAAACCCGTGTTGCGTCCTTCGTGCCCGAAAAAACGCATCCTACTCCGAATGGACCCCTTGTCAAGGCCCGTTTTCGCTTTCCGCCGGCCGACTTGAGGCCGCCGCCGAAAGGGCCGCCAGCCTCTCCACCGCCCGTCTCCCGAACAACCCTTCGCCGTCGCCGGCCGCAACCTCCTCGTAGATCGCCCGCGCCTTCTCGGGCTACCCCATCTCCTCAAGCGTCGTCCCCAGCGCAAGCCTCGCCGGCAGCGCTAGGAAGCTCCCCGCGTGCTCGCGCAGGACACGCTCGTACGCCTCCCGAGCCTCATCGAGCTTCCCGGCGTCATACAGGGCGTCGGCATACGCCAGAAGCGCCCGCGCCGCCTGGGCCGTCCCCTCCGCCCGCCTCGCCGCCTCCTGGAGATCCGCTACGCCCTCCGTCGGGGCCCTCCCCGCCCGCTCGAGGTCTTCCACGATCGCCTGCTCCCGCGTCGCGCGCGTGGTGTACGTGACGATGAAGGCGGCGAGGATGACGACCGCCGCGCCCACCGACAGCACGAGCACAAGCGCGTTCTGGCGCACCCAGACGATCGCGTGCGCCAGCATCCGCTCGAACTCCTGGTCGATCGACAACTCGGGCTTCACGTCGGCGCGCATGAACTCGGCGCTCCCTTTCGCGTCATCGCTGTTGCCGCACCGCGGAAATAGTCAGGGAAATGTAAGTCCGCCCACCCCCCCTGTCAACACGAATCCCGTTCCTTAGGCGAGCACGGCCTCCGGCAGACGCAGCTTTCTTTCCGCGTTCCGGAATACCTCCGCCGCGGACTCGCCGTCCAGCCCCGTCCCCGCCAGGATCGCCATCGCCTGCTCCCTCGTGAGCAAGTCCCCCGGCTCGTGCGCGTCGGACCCGAAGACCATGCCCGCCCCCGCCTCCCTCGCCAAGCGCGCCACGTGCCCGTTCGTCAGCGAGTGCCCTTTCCGCCCGCTGATCTCCAAGAGCACCCCTCGCTTGGCGGCCTCCTTGGCGTCCCTCGGCGTCAGGAGCCCCGGGTGCGCCAGCACGTCCGCCCCCGCCTCGATCGCCGCCCGGTTCGTCCCGGGTGCCACCGGCTCCACGATCGTCTCCCCATGCACGAGGACCACCCGCGCGCCGAGCCTCCGCGCTTCCGCCACCAGGCGCTTGACATCCTGTGGCGGCACGTGCGTCAGCTCGGCCCCCGGCACCACGACCACGCCGGTGCGCTTCGCCAGCGCCTTGGACACCCGCGCCACCCGCGGGATCACGAAGTCGAGCGTGCTGTGGTCCACGTGGTCCGCGATCACGACCGCCCGGTACCCCTTGGCCTCGCATCTCCGCACGAGCTCGGCCGGAATGAGCTCCCCGTCGCTGAAGAGGGTATGCGTGTGAAAATCGATCACGGGATTGACCCCTACAAAGGCGGCGACCCCCGGTAACCCTTATTGTTCGACCGCCGCGCTCGAAAAGTTGAGTCAACTCCCCCCGCCCGCCTTTTCCCTGGAAGCCCAAGCCCAATTTGACCGACATCCTGTACGGCCTTACGATAAAGAAAGCGCCCGCGAACCCCCGTCCGCCGGCGCGCAGCCGAGGTCGCGCGTCATGTCCCACGAATCGGACATCAAGTTCGGACAGGTCGCCGTCGGACTGGGCTTCCTCTCCAAGGAGGAGATGGAGCGCTCCCTCGACGAGCTCGCCAAGAACGGTCAGTCCCCCGGCCTCATGGAGCACCTCCGTCGCCAAGGCCTCCTGAGCGACGGCAAGATCCAGAAGATCCTCGGACGGCTCCACGCCAAGGTGATGCAGTGCCCGAAGTGCGGCGCCCGGTACATCTACAAGGACGCCGTCCCGGACGACCGCCTCGTCTGCAGACGCTGTCGCACGGCGCTCGCCCCCGCCGGCGACGACAGCCCCGACGCCTTCTCCCTCATCGGCAAGACGATCGCCCAGTGTCGCATCGAAAGCAAGATCGGCGAGGGCGGCATGGGGGCCATCTACAAGGGGATGCACGTCGGGCTCGGACGTCCCGTGGCGGTCAAGATCCTGCCGGCGCGCATCCACCGCAACGAGGAGTACGTCAAGCGGTTCGTCAAGGAGGCCCGCGCCGCCGCCCAGCTCGACCACCCCAATATCGTCAGCGTCTATGACGTCGGCATCGTCAAGGCCGCCGGAGGCTTCAGCTACATCGTCATGCAATACATCGACGGCGAAAGCCTCCAGCAGCGCCTCGAGCGCGAACACCGCCTCGACGTCCACGAGGCCACCCGCATCATGCGCGACGCCGTCGAAGGACTCGCCGCCGCACACTCCAAGCGAATCATCCACCGCGACATCAAGCCGGGCAATATCCTCCTCGCCAAGGACGGCTCCGTGAAGGTCACGGACTTCGGCCTCGCCAAAAGCCTCTCCGACTCCGCCAGCATCACCGTGACCGGACAGCTCCTCGGCACCCCCGGATACATGTCCCCCGAGCAGGCCCGCGGCGAAAAAGTCGACGCCCGCAGCGACATCTACTCCCTCGGCGTCACCTACTACCATTGCCTCTGCGGCGTCCTGCCCTACGTCGGGACCTCGATCGACGTCATCCGCAGACACGCCGACGAGGCCGGCGTCCCCCCAGTCCGGGAACTCGACCCCTCCATCCCGGAGGAGGTGGCGCTGCTGCTGGCGCGCATGGTCGAGAAGGATCCCGCCCGGCGCTACCAGACCGCCACGGACCTCAAGGCCGACCTCAACCAGGTGCTCCTCGGCAAGCGTCCCTACTTCTTCATCGCCGGGGCGTCGGGCGGTCAACAGCCGTTGAGCGGCATGCAGCCTCTGAGCGGGATCACGAGCGGCGTGCGCGGGCCCCAGCCAAGCTCACCCGACGTCGCCGCAGCCACCCTTCCCACCGGGCTCCTCGGGACCCTGCTCGTAGCCCTGGTAATCCTTGCCGCCGCCGAGGGCCTGCTCCTCTACCGCTCCTTCCGTCCCCTCAACGGCCCCCCGCAGATCACCTCGGACCCGCAGGCCGGCGTCCGCATCGCGCACCTGCGCAACACGGTGGGAGCGCTCGCCCGCTCAACCCCGGACTCCGCCGATCAAGACCTCGCCGCCATCGTCGACGGCCTCGAAAGGATCGAGAAATTCCTCGAGCACCGGAGCTCCCCGGAGTGGCTCAAGAAAACCCAGGAGGCCCGCAAGACCATCAACGAGATCGTCGCCTCGCGCTTCACCACGCTCGATCAGGAGGCGCAGACCCTCATCGATGCCCTGCGCTTCGATGAGGCCGCCGCCATGTACCGCGAAGCCACCGACCTCGGGATCAGCGCCGTCACCCAGCTCGCCCAGACGCGCCTCGCGGAAATCGACACCAAGAAAAGCGTCCTGCTCTCCGAGATGACCGACCGTCTGCGCGAGATCCGCTCCCAGGCGGACAAGGGAAAGCTCTACACCGCCCGTCGCAGCTTCCGTAAGTTCCAGGACGTCTATCCCCTCCCCGCGCGCAACCTCTTCGGCCCCGATCTCGTCGCGGAGCACGCCAAGCTCGCCGCCCTCCTCGACACGAAGACCGCCGTGATCCGCATCGCCCCAGGCGACGCAGGCGACGTGACGACCCTCACCGAGGCCTTGACCCTCGCCTCGCAAGAGACCCAGCCCATCACGATCGAGCTCCCCGAGGCCATCACCCTCCAGGAAAACCTCGAGGGAGTCCCCTGGGAGAAACTGCGCAGCGTCCCCCTCACCGTCGTCGGCACGGGCCCCACCCGCCCCACGATCGCCTGGCCCGCTCCACCGGCCGCCCAGCCGGACAAGGCGGTCCATCTGCGCGTCGAGGGACAGCGCACCTTCCGCAACCTGGTCTTCGTCGGCGCCACCCCTTGGCCCAAGCTCGGAGCGCAGGCATCGATCCTCGTCCCCGGATACGGGGCCGACGCGCGCTTCGAGAACTGTGAGTTCCGCAGCTTCGACACCGCGCTCGAGGTCCAATCCGGCGAACGACCGGGGATCCCCTCGGCGGCGCGCTTCAAGAACTGCGTCTTCCTCGCCAACCGCGTCGCCCTTCGCTTCCAGAGCCTGCCCGGCGACCACCCCGTCCAGCACGAACTCGCCTTGGACCATTGCGTCTTCTACGGCGTCCCCGATGGTGTGGCCCTCTACGAGCGCGCGCAGGCCAACTCCGAGTCCTCCTGGAAGCTCACGCTGCGAAACACCGCCTTCTGCGAACTGGGGACCGTCCTCGCCACAGAATTCGTCGATTGCACCGAGAAAGACGACCCGGGCCTCCTCCAGGTCGACGCGGACTTCAACGCCTACTACAACGTGGCGAACTTCTTCCTGCCGCTGGGCGCCGTCCGTCCCCGTCGCCGCGATGCCAGGATCACCGACTTCGTCAAGTGGCGCCTCTGGATGCGTACGGACGGGAACTCCCTCTTCGGGAAAGACCCCGCCTTCGAGAATACCGCCGCCTTCGATTTCCGCCTCAGTCGGAAAAGCCCGCTCCGCCGGAAGGGCGAGAACAACACCCCCATCGGGCTCCTCACCGGCGACACGGAGCCCGCGTCCCCCGAGTGAAAGCCTGTCCCGATCACCGGGCCCCTGGCCCCTCAGCTCCGGTCCTTGAAGACGTCGTCGATCTGTCCCCCCGCCGCCTCCCCAAACGCGTTGTCAAGCTGGGGCGACCCCACTTGCCCCTTGCGCTTGACGATCCCCTCGAAGAGCGCCGCTAAGCGCTTGACCGCCTGGTCCGCGTAGAGCCGCACCATCCCCACGGTGGTCTGGTCGTTGAACACGACCGCTAGGATCACCCGCTGCCCCACGAGCGAGAACTGGATGCTGTCGCGCTCCCCCTGGTGGAAGAGAACCGAGAACTCCTGCTCGCCCAGCATCTTCGCCACCTGCTCCGTCGCCGCGAAGCTCCCCGCCACCAGCGCCGAGACCGTATCCGGATCATAACCGGCGGCCTCCCCCTCCCGCGCGATCAAGTGCCCGTCCTTGTCAACGATCATGACACTCAGCGCCCGCGACTCGCGAAGGAGCTTCCCCACGACCTTCGTGATCGCGTCCATGTCGTCCTTGTAGAACGTCATCCGCCGTTCTCTGAAATCCATGCTCGCACCCATCGTTCCGGCACCTCATTCAGGGTGAGAAAAGCCCCAACCACCAGAGGATCACCGCGATGATCCCCACGAACGCCCCCAGAAGCACCGCCAGCGCCCACCCCGGAAGCCCGCGCCTTGGCGCCTTCACGTAGATCGGCCGAGCGGTCTCGCCGCCCTTCTTCCCAGGCGCCGCCCCCGTCTTACTCCCGGCCCTCGCCACCGGCCGCAGCTTGAGCGCCGGCCGCGCGGGCTCCGCCTCGACCGCCTCTCCCGGTCCGCCGCCCCCCGTCGCCACCCCCGCCTCGGCCCCGGCGGGCGCCTCCGCGGGCACCGGCTCGGCAACCGGCGCCACCCCAAGCGGCGCTCCCGTCAGCCGACTCTTCTCCAGATTCGCCAGCACGAGCTTCAAACACGTCCGCAGCGTCGGAAACACCCCGTCCCCTCGGATCGCGATCGACTCGAAGTACGGCACCTTGAGCTGATTGAGCTCCTCGTTCATCTTCTCCACCGTCTCGATGTCGGGGAGGTCGCGCTTGTTGAACTGGAGCACAAGGGGGATGTCGCGCAGGTCCGCCCCGTGCTCTCGCAGGTTCTCCTCGAGGTTCCGCAGGCTATCCTTGTTCTCCTCCATCTTCGACTTCTGCGAATCCGCCACAAACACCACCCCGTCCGCACCCGCCAGCACGAGCTTGCGCGTGGCGTTGTAGTAGACCTGTCCCGGCACCGTGTAGAGCTGGAACTTCGTCGTCATCCCACGCACGGTCCCCAGCTCGATCGGAAGAAAGTCGAAGAACAGCGTCCGATCCCCCTCCGTCGCGATAGAGGTCAACTCCCCCCGGTGGTCCGCCGGCGCCTTCTCGTGGATCACCCGCAGGTTGGTCGTCTTACCCCCGAGGCCGGGACCGTAGTAGACGATCTTGCAGCTGATCTGCCGCGTCCCAAAGTTGATCTGTACCAACGTCTTGCCCCGCAATCACTACGTTTCGAAGCGCTTCTGTATCCTATAGGCCGCTCGGTTGATGTCAATAAGCGTGACATCGAGCTTGATGCGCGCGTCCGCAAGAACGACAAGGAACGCCACCCCGACGTCCACAAGGATGATCTTCCCCTGCGAGCTCCTGAGCACAAGCCTCGCGAACGCCCCCAGTCCGATGTTCTCCAGGGCCTTGCGCGTCGACAGGATCAGCCCCGATGCCATCGCCGCTACGATCTCCTCGGAGAGCTCCTCCCCCAGCCGGCTCGTCACCAGCATCCCGTCCTTCGTCATGATCATGGAGCCGCGGACGCCCACCGCCTCATTGAGCTGTTCAAGAATCGCTTCCACGGCGTTCCTCTCCTATGGAGCAGGATTCGAGGATGTAGTCCAGGCGGCTGGGGGCGGCCTCTCCCCGGGCGCTGTCGTCGAACGCCGCTAGGAACCCAAGCCCCCCTAGCGCCGCCACGTACGCCCGCCCGAACGGGCCCTCGATCTCGCAACGCTCGAACTCCCCGATCTCCATCCGCAACGACGCGTCGCGCACGTTGTTGTAGATGGCCAAGAGCGCGTTCGCCACGCGCCTCCCCTCCACGTTGAGCGCGTTCTTCTCCGCGAGGATCACACCCCCGCGGTCCGCCGCGATCGCCGTGAGAAAACCCCGGATCTTCCCCACCTCCCCCATCAGCCTCTCCAGGTCATACGTCCCCGGCCCCTGCACTGCTCCCCGCCCCGTCTTGAAGCGCTCCAGCAACCCCTTCGCCTCGACGTTCTCGGGATCGATCATCGCGCACAGCGCCAAGTGCTCCTGCGCCTCGAGCGTCTCCCCCGCCTGGAGGTGCAGGTGCGCTAGCTGCACCAAGAGCCCCCCGATCTCCTTGCGCTTGAGCTCCACCGCCTTCCCCAGGGCCTCCAAAAGCTGAGAGCGCAGCGCCGGGTCCGTGGACCGCCGCGACGCCTCCGTCAGGACCCGCGACAAGATCTCCTGTAGATCGGCGCTCGACGGAGTCTCCTTCACCTTCCCCGACAGAAACCCGAGGACCTCTCCCGTCTCCACGCCCCCGCCCTCCAGCGCCTCCACGTACAGCCTCCCCAGCGCCGCCACCAGCGCCGGGTGGGGGTCGCGCCGCGCCAGCTTCTCCAGCGCCCGCAGAATCTTCATCACAGGCTGCTTCTCGCTGAACATCACGCCCTACCTTACGAAAGGCCGCCCCAGCACGATCCACAACTGGTAGGCCGCCGCCGATACGCACGCCGCCACCGCTATCACCATCACCCACCGGACCACCACCGCCCTCCGACGCATCCCGGCCACGCTCCTCTCGCTCGCCGATCGTAGGATCCCGGCCACCTGCTGACGCGAGGGATCCACCTCGAGTATCTGCTGACACACCGAGATCAGCTTCGCCTTGAGCCTCCCCGGATCCCTTGCCGCGACCGCCACCGCCTCCTGCGTCGCCAGCTCCGCACGCCGGTAGCTCACCAGCACCCCCGCCACCCGCAGTCGCAGCGCTATATCGTCGGGCGCGATCTCCGCCAAACGCTTCACCGTCTCCGCCGCGTCGCCGCTCCGACCCGCAAGCTCGCTCACCAAAAGCTCCATCCCGACCTTCTTCGCGCGAGAGAGATCCTCGGACCGGATCGCCGCCTCCAAGAGCTCCCCCCGGATGACCGCGCTGTCCCTCTGCAGCGCCAGCGCCTGCTCCAGAAGCTCCTTCGCCCGCGCGAACTCCCCCTTTCCGGAGTACAGCCTCGCCGCCTCCACCAGGTGGCCGGCGGCCTGCCTGGGGAGCTTCAACTGCTCGTAGATCCCACCCAACTGCTGCCGGGATGACGGATCGTCCGCAAGGAGCTCCACGACCCGCTCCCCCATCGCCAGCCCCTCTTCAATATTGTCTTGCGTCAGCGCCGGCACCACGAGCTTCCGCAGATCCCCCGCCGCGAGCGACTCGATCTCCCCCTGCTGGACTAGCGTCGCCACAAAGGTCAGCGTCTCAAACCGCCCCACCCGCAGCGTCTCCATGGTCCGGCGCAGCGTCTCCTTCTTCCCGATCCGCGCCAGCATCCGCTTCTGCCAGGCGGCCTCCGCCGTCACCCCCTCCGCCGACCGCCCCTCCTTCCATAGATACACGTCGTCCAGCGATGGCACCGTCGCCTTTGCCCTCTCCAGCTCGTCGATCCGCCGGACCGCCTCCATGAGCAGTCCCGTGACGTTAAAGCTCAGCCGGATTACCCGTTGCGCCGACGCTACCTCCTCCGCCGCCGGCACCCCCTCGCTCACGGAGAACTCCCCCCGCGACCAGGAGAGGACCTCGTAGATCTCCTCCTCGATCTGCTTGCGCAACGCTAGACCAACGTCCTCCTGCTGCACCAGCCCCATCTCCACCAGCACCTCCCCGGTGGGCTTGCCCGAGGCGCGCTGCGCCTTGAGCGCCCTGGCAAGGTCCTCCTCCGCAAGCTTCCCCAGATTCACAAGGATGTCCCCCAACGCCACCGCCGCCAAGCCCCCCTCGAAATAGACCGTCACGCGATCCGGGGTAAACACAAAGGTCTTCTGCTCGCCCTTGGCGGGCCGACCCCACCCTTCGATACTCCCTTCCGGACGGACCCTGAGCGTCTGCGGCTCCGGATTGAGCGCTAGCATTTGGAAGATGTCCGACAGCTTGACGGTGCCGAGGCTGCCTCGGACGCCCATATCCGCCTCCATCCCCCGGGCTCGCCGGGAGGCCCGGTACAGCACCCCCCTCCATCCCCGTTCCGTACTGACTCCATCGGAATCTTCCCCCCGCTTCTCCACCCAAACCCCTGCCCCCCGATGCGCCCCGCGCCCGATCAGCGTCCCCTCCCCCCGCCCATCGGTCGACCACCCCCCTCGCGCGCGCCGGACCCTCCCGACTTCTCCGGAAGCTCCCGCACCACCGCCCGCCATCTATCGCTCGTCGTGTGGACGAACGCCTCTCCCCCCGCGACCGCGTACGACCTCCACCCCACCCACTTCTCCGCGTCCCCCACCGCCGCGCTCACCACCGCCACCATCGGAGGCGGCCCCGACAGCCCGAACGCCCCATACGGAATCGCCATCTCCAACGCGTACGGAGACCTCCCATCGCTCGTCCGCATCAGCAAGCCCGCGATCTCGACCGGCGCCCACCCGTCGGCGAAAGACACGCGGGGCGCGCTCGTCTCCTCCCCCGGCGAGATCGTCAGGATATACGCGTCCTCCCCCACGACCGCCGCCGGCCACGGCTTCGACGGAAAGCCGATCCCCACCTCGATCGTGTCCGCGCCGCGGTATCCCCGGAGCTCCCCCTTCCCCGCGGACTCGCGCCCCACCAGCCCCTGGTCCGACCACTCGATCCCCAGGTACACGTTCCGGTCGTCCATGTGCACCCGCACCTTCAGCTTCCCGCGCTTTGTCTGCTCGTCGCCCGGGAGCGAATACGCCTCCGCCCCCTCCGACGAGATATCGATGTTGGCGCTCGAACCCCACTCCTGAAGCGATCCGTCGATCGTGACGGGAAAGTCCTTGCTGTCCTGCAGGCTTTCGCCGAACTGCGCTATGTCCCTCTCCGTGTACGCGGTCGCCCTCGGGTCCCGCATCGCCTGCGCCACGCGCGTCGTCACCATCCCCTCCCCATCCAACACCCGCTCGGCGGCTTTACCGTCCATCACCTCGCGTCCCGCCTCGAGCGTCCACACCGCGTCCATCACCCGGTCAAGCGACTCCCAGTACGCCCCCGCGCCGCAGCGGGAGTCCCGGAACGTCCCGAAGTTCACCCAGAAGGGACTGGCGAGCTCCACCCCGATGATCCCGTCGCCGTCCACCTGTTGCCAGCCCATCCGCCGCTGGAAGAGCGTCCCGTAGGACGACGCCTTCGCCCCCGTCACCTCCGCGCCCACGCCCGCAAAGTCCCTGCGATAGAGCGGCGTCACCGTCAGGATGCGCTTGGCCCTCCCCCGCGCGACCGCAAGCCACTTCCCGAGGTCCGGGTCCCGCCTCCCGAGCGCGTCCTTGAGACACAGCGTGTCGATCGCATCGATCTTCGCCACCTCCGCGAGGTCCACCCCGACGTCGTTTCCCACCCCCCATCGCCAAGTCGCCCACGTCACCCCCTCGAAACTTTCCTGTCCCGCAAGAGCCTCCCGCGCCGCCTCCGCGAGCTCCTTGATCCTCCGCGTCGTGAGCGCCTTCACCCAACGCTGCCACTCCTGCCATCCGCCTTTCTCCTCGACGGGCGCCGTCCGGTCCGTCTTCGGGAAATCCTCCCTCGTCGGGAGAAGCGCCTCCCCCTTCCCCGTCGCCTCGCGAAAGCTCGCCAGCGCCCTCTCGCTGTAAAGAGGGAAGTCCGCCGGCCCCCGCACCGCGAGCCGCCCCGCCAAAGAGTAATCCTCGATGATCACCCGGCTCACCCCGTGGAGCGCCCCCAGAAGCTCCTTGAGCTTCCCAAGCGTCTCCCCGAACCCCTCGTCGTCGGCCGGATCGGCCGCCTGCACGCGCACGATCCTCCCCCGCGAGTAATCCAATGCCTCCGCGCAGCGCTCCGGCTCCTCGGCAAGCGACGGCGCGGGAAGCACGTCCCCGATCACGACCTCGGCGCTCATCCCATACTTGCGCGCGAGATCGATCCGACGCTGCATAAACGCGATCGCGCCCTTGCGCTTCTCGCGAGCATCCCCCTCGTCCCAGCGCCAGGCTTCCCAGTCATACGGGCTCACAAACCATGGCTGAGGGCCCGTGTCCACTTCTTCTTCCGCCTCTTCCTCTCCGCCCTCCGCCGGTCCCGCGCCGGCGGGACCGGGCACAACGCCTTCCCCGGGCAGCGGCACGCCCATCGGACCGCGCTCCGCTTCAGGACCCTCAGGCGGTCGCGCCTCAGCGGGACCGGGCGGCGTTTCCGGCGCGGTGCCGACCGCCGGCCCCCCCGGCCCCGGTGGACCTCCCATCGACCCCGGCGACTCCGGCGCGGCTCCGCCCGGAGGAAGCGGCCTATCCTCCGGTCCCGCGCCTGCGGGACCAGGCGGACCGGGAGGCGTGCCGGGCGGCATCTCCTCCGCCGGCCGCCCTTCCATCCCGCGTTCGCCCCTCTGTCCTCTCTTCGCCCTCTCCAGCTTCTCCTTCTTCTCCTTCTCCGTCAGGGGGAGGCGCATCTTGGCGATCGCCTCTTCCGCGAGGGTCCGCGCATCCTGCGTCTCCCGTCCGCCCCTTCGCATCCCCCAGAAAGGATCCCCTCGCTCGAACCCCGTCGTCAGCGCGAACTCCTCGCTCCCCGCCTCCACGGGATACGCCCAGCGCAGCGCCAGCCGGTCGAATCGCCTCGACGCCTCGTACACCAGGAACTCCTCCGTCTCCCCCAGCCCGCCCAGAACCGTAGGCCCGAAATTGACGAAGAGATCGTCCACCCAGATCGCCCGCCCCTTCTCCTTCACCTCCTCCCCCGCCCCCTCCACCCGCATGAGCCGCATGCTGTCCGCGATCACGCGCAACCGTCCGGGGTCGCTCGCGTCCGTGATCCGACTGAGGATCTTCCCCGTCTTCCCGTCGCTCTGCACGATGTAGATCGCCCCGCTCCCGATGTTGATGTTCACGAAGCCGATCCGCGCCGTCAGGTCAGGACGCACAAGATACGGGTCCAGCGCCACCCGGAGCCACGTCATCCCGCCCCGCGCTAGATACCGGAAGCGAAGCTCCGTCCCCCCCGCGTAGGGGGTCACGTCCATGTAGGTCGCCGGAAGGACGATCGCAAAGTCCCCCTCCCCCTCGCCCTGCCAGCGCGCCAGCGTCCCCCCGCCCCACTGACCGTCCCCGTCGACGTCCAGACGCTTCGAGTCCAGGAACGTCCGGTCGGTGGTGTAGCACCCAGCTATCCCGTGCTTCCACGACTCGACGTACCGGCGCACCTCCTTCCCCGAATCCCCCAGCACCGTAAGGTCGTATCTTCCCTCAATCCGCGTGATGAGCTGCATGTCGGAGCTCACCCCCAGGACGGGAAGCTCCATGCCCCCGTCCGGGACAGCGAGTTCCGCTCCCCCCGCCAGCGCCGTCCGACCCAGCGCGTGCTCCTCCTTGTTCCCCCATCGCGCGAAGACCACACCCTCGAGCGGCTTCTCCTTGTCCCCCGCCGGATACAGGCTCTCGAAATCCTGATAAAGCACGCAAGCGTCGATGTTGAACGGGGCCGTCGAGTGCGCCATGAGACGGATCTCATCCGGCAGGAACCCCGGACGGTACGCCGGCGGCTCTTCATCCCGCCGCTGCCGCCTCGCCGGCGGCGCCTTCGCCAGCGCCAGCGAGACGCTGTTCGACCCCGACTTCACGTCTACCCCCGCCGGCGGCGTCAGCCTCTCCCCGGCCGGATCCTCCAGCCAAAACACGATCCGGCTGTCCTCGTACAGCCCCACCTCCGCGCTCACCGTGAGGGAGTCCGGCTGCCGCATCTCGAGGGTCACCGCCGGCGCCGCCTTCTGCGCCGTGGGCGCCCCTCCCTGATATCCCTCCGGCGGACGACCTCCCGGCGCAAACGTGCTGACAGGCGTCGTCTCCTTCTCCGTCATCGCCCCCGCCAAGACGTCCACCAGCCGAAACGTCGCCACCACGCTCCCCACGAGCGCCCCCCGCGTCTGCCCCGTCGCCGGACGGTACGCGCTCGTCGAGTGCGCCGGAATCGCCTCGAGCGTATCCTCCGCGCAGTTCGTCGCCGTCGTCGCGTCGCGGCCCGTGAAGTTGCTCACCGCCGCCCCCCACGCGATCTCCCAGATCCCGCTGTCGGAAAGGTTGCGCCGCGCCCCCTTGAAGTCGGCGCAGGTCACGTCCTGGGCCTGCTGCGCCAACGCCTGCGCCCCCCATAGGAGCGCCCCCAAAGTAACGGCGATGTGCAGCCTTGCGGATCCGACGCGTTCGCGGTGCAGCATGTCGACTCCCTCGTCTCAGTCCCCGTGGACTAGCGATCTCCCCCCATGCAGCTATTGTAGAAATCGGCGTCCTTCCCGCAACCCCCAGCCGCGCAGCAGCTAAACCCTGTCGCGCCGACCCTCCCCGAATATAATGAAGGACGAAGCCCCCTCACCCTTGTCCGCCGGCGCGTCCGCCATGAACTGGTTCGAAGACTGTCGCATCTGCCCGCGGAACTGCGGCGCCGACCGCACCCGTTCCCCCGGGTTCTGCGGCGCCCCCGCCGACCTCGTCGTCGCCAGCGCCGGTCCCCACTTCGGGGAAGAATCCCCCCTCGTCGGCGCGGGCGGCTCCGGCACCATCTTCCTCGCCGGCTGCAATCTACGCTGCGTCTTCTGCCAGAATTACGACATCAGCCACGACGTCCGCGGCGAGACGCACTCCCCCGACGCCCTTGCCCGCCTCATGCTGTCCCTCCAGGCCGGCGGCTGCGAGAATATCAACTTCGTAACCCCCTCCCACTACACCCCCGCGCTTGCCGAGGCGGTTCGCGCCGCCCGTTCGGCGGGCCTCGCCGTGCCCATCGTTTGGAACTGCGGCGGGTACGAGAAGGTCGAAACCCTCCGCGCCCTTGCAGGCCTCGTCGAGATTTACATGCCCGACCTCAAGTTCCTCGATGCGCAAGCCTCCCGACTCTACCTCCACGCGGCGGACTACCCCGACCGCGCGCGGGAGGCGATCCGCGAGATGCACCGCCAGGTCGGCGACCTCGAGATCCGCCGCGGCCTCGCCGTGCGAGGCCTCCTCGTCCGACACCTCGTCATGCCCGGATTCGGCGGGGACACCAAGGCCGTGCTCAACTTCCTCGCCGACGAGATCTCCCCCAAAACCTACGTCAACGTCATGGACCAATACCGCCCGTGCGGCGAAGCCGCGCGCTTCCCCCAACTTGCCGTCCGCCCCAGCCGCCGCCAGATCGCCGAAGCGAGAGCCTACGCGCTTGAGAAAGGCCTGCGTCTGGACAAAGATTGACAATAGACGAGGGTCGGAGGAGGCTGCCGTTGCAGAAGAACAGACGTTGGATCACCGCGCTCGTGGTGCTCCTGGTCCTGGCGGCCGCCGTCTTTGCTGTCGTCGCCTACCAGCGACACCGCCATGCGGAAATCGCCCGCGAGCTGGAGGCGGAGCTCTACCGCATCCGCGCCGCCGGCCGGCCGGTCGCGATTGAGGACCTCGCCCTTCCCCCCGTCCCCGACGACGAGAACGCCGCCATCCTTTACGAGCTGGCGTTCCAACTGATCCCCGGCTACAAGACCGATGATCGGCTGTTCCTGACTTCCACTATCGGCAGCCATCTGCATCCCGGCCCCGCCTCTTTGACCCCAGAGGACGTCGCGCGCGCTCGAAAGATCCTCCTCAACTGCGCCCGCTTCTTCTCGCTCATGGAAGAAGCGCTGTTGCGTCCTTCTTGCCGCTTCGATCAGGATTTTTCGCGGGGCTTCGCAGCGAAAACACCCCCGCTGCTCCTGATGCGACAGGCGACTGAGCTACTCGCGTGCCGAGCGCATCTCCAGCTCCTGGATAACAACGCTGACGGGGCCGCCAGCGACCTGCAAACCGCCTCCCGCCTTTCGCATTCCCTCGATAAACAACCCACCATCATTGCGTACATGATCCGGACCGCCCTCGAATACCTCATCGCGCGGGCGATCTGCGACATTGCCGCTAGCCACCGCCTTTCCCCCGAGGCCCTCGATGCCCTGGAGGCGGACCTCGAATCTGTCTCCTCCGGAAATGACTTTGCCTATGCCCTCGCTGGCGAGCGCGTCCTCTTGTGTCAAACCCTCATACAACAGTATAGGGGCTCCATCTTTCGCATGCTCCGCGGGAACGTCCGCGTGTTCAGCTCGCGCGGGGTGATGGGCTTCCCGGCCCAGCTTCGCTTCAAGAGTCGCTTCGACGAGGAAGAACTCGTCTTCCTGCGAATGAGCCGCCGCCTGGAAGAGCTCGCTTCGCTTCCATACTACCAAGCAAAGGACTCCTTGGATAATCTCGCCAAGGAGGCGGCATCGATCGGCTCTCCCCTTCTCGGAGGGTTTCCAGTCCATCGACGCACCTTTGCCAGCAGGACCGGCAACGCGGCCTTCGTATCCCTTGCTCGAGTCGTGCTTGCCGCCGAGAAATACTTAGCGGCCCATGGCCGCTACCCGGATGTCTCCCCCTTGAACCTCATCGACCCCTTCGACGGAAAACCCCTCCGCTATCGCCTCGACGACAATGGCCTCGTCATCTGGTCCGTCGGAGAGGACCTCGACGACGATCTCGCCCAAAAGGAATGGAACCCATCAACGCGCGACGGCGACATCCTCTGGCGCATCCCGCTGCCCAAACACGACCGGAACGCCCCGACGCCCTGAAAGACGTACATCTCGCCGCCCCTCACTTCCTCTCCGCCTGCGGCACATACGCGCGGCACCGCTTCTCCGCGTAGATCGGCGCGAGCTGGGCAAACCTCTGCCTCCCATCCACCATCGGCACGCTCGGCCAGTCCTCGCCGATGAGCGGGCGCGCATATCGCACAAAATCGTCCGTCACGTCCACCCGGCTATCCGCGATCCACGCCTGCGGGAACGTCCTCTCGGAGTTCGCCACCACCTCGAGCTTCACCTTGTCGTACCGCACCGCGTAGACGCTCTCCGGCTCCCGCAGGATCGTCGACATGTACCCCGTCCCGTCCGCCCGGGCGATGAGCACGGCCTTCCGCCCCACCCGGTACGCCTCGTCGAGGTCCACCGTCGAAGCGTAGATAGCGCTCGCGCGCTGGTCCGTCCCCATGACCTGCCCTCGCGCGGTCCCTCGCGCGGGCAGCCCCTTCCCGTTGAGATAGTTCACCACGACCTGCATCACGGTCGATTCGCTGGCGGAGAACTGCACGTGTCCGAAGGAGTCCCTGCGCTCCCCCAGCGCCCCCACGCTGAACCCTTCGCTTACCGCCAGGATCGCCCGCCCCCGCTCGCGCACCATGTCGTTCACGAGGTCGGCGAGCCGTTCGAGATCAATCTTCGACTCGACCATCCCGATTAGGAGAGGCGTTTCGCGCTTAGGATCGCCCAGGCGTGTTGCCGCCGGCAGGTACCCGATCTTCCGCCCCATGACCTGCAGCACGAGCACGCGGTCCGACGTGCACGCGCCTCGGTTCTCCTCCTCCGCGTTCTGGATGAGATGCGCCCAATACCTGGCGGCGGAGCCGTACCCTGGCGTGTGGTCGATCACCTTGAACTCGCTATCCCCTACGTCGTTGTCGATCGTCTTCGGGACGCCCGTCGCCACGAGATCGAGACCCCTCCTGTGCGCTAGCTCGCTTACCTTGTGCGCGGTGTCCATTGAGTCATTTCCGCCGATGTAGAAGAAGTACCCCACCTCGTGCGCCCTCATGACGTCGATGATCCGGTCGAAGTCCTCCTTTTGCGACTCCTTGAGCTTGTAGCGACACGTTCCGATGGCGCCGGCCGCAGGCGTCGTCCTCAGGAGCGCGATCTCCTGCGCGTCCTGCTGCGAGAGGTCGATCAGTTCCTCCTTGAGTATCCCCTCCACGCCGTGATGCGCGCCATAGACCCTCCCGAAATCCGTTGGGAACTCGCGACACGTCTCCACCACTCCGCGAAGCGAGTTATTGATCACGGGCGATGGCCCCCCCGACTGCGCGACGATCACGTTCTTTCCCATCTCCTCTCTCCTTCAGGCTCTAAGGACCCGCAAACGTAGCACCTCCCCGCTGCCGCGTCAAGCTGCCCAGACAACCTCTTGAGGTTCTGTTGCAAAATGCGCCCCTCCGCTTGCGGCTGTTCTCTCAACTCCCTGTCCCGAAAGACTCTTCGTTGCCGCAACCTCTGTCAGGACTCTGTGTTCCCTTTTTTCTCGTTCGTCACCTCCTCCGCCGTCTTTCGTTGTTTCCTCCAGAGCCCAGACAATCGCCGTCCAATCACCACCCCTCTCCCGCCGTCTTGACAACCCTTTCCTGCCATCCTGCCTCCCCCCATTCTCCCCCCTCTATCTCTTTGGCAGTGAACCGGTTGCGTAACTCCGCTTATGCGCTTCTGACAATCCTGACACCCCCTATAATTCCGTTTGCTGACCCTTCCTCTTTTAAGTAAGATTACGGTGGTCAACAGAACCTTTTCTGCGGGAGGTCTGGTGTATGAAACTCGTCTGTAAACGCGCTCCGTTTGCTGAGGTCTTTCAACTCGCGGCCGCCGTCGCGGGCACGCGCGGGCTGAAGAGCGTCCTGCAGAACGTGAAGATCGAGGCGCGCAAGGGAAGGGTCGAGCTCATCTCCAGCGACTACGAGATCTCCATGCGCCTCGATGCGACGGACGTCGAGGTGCAGCGCACGGGCGACGCGCTTCTGCCCGCGGCAAGGGTGGCGGCGATCCTCCGGGAATCCTCGCAGGAGACCGTCCAGCTTGAGGTCGCCGACGGGATCTGCGTCCTGTCCAGTGAGAACGCGGAGTTCCGCATCCCCTGCGATACCTCGACCGACTTCCCCGAGGTTCCTTCCTTCCAGGGCGACGGGACGCTCGAGGTTGCGCGCGAGGACCTGCGCGACATGATCCGCAAGACCGTCTTCGCTACCGCGCAGGATAACACCCGATACTCGCTCAACGGTGTCCTGCTCTCCGTCAAGGGCTCGAAGATGACGATGGTCGCCACCGACGGGCGGCGCCTTGCCATCGTGAACCGGAAGGCCGCCAAGGTAACCGAGACGCCGCCGAACGTCATCATTCCCACGAAGGCCCTGCACCATCTCGACCGTCTGATGAGCGATGCGGATGAACGAGTCGCCCTCAAGGTCGAGGAGCGCAGCATCCTGGCGCGGGTCGGGCGAGGGACCCTCGTAGCGCGCCTCGTGGACGGGCACTTCCCGCCCTACGACGAAGTGGTGCCCAAGGACTGCGATAAGAAGGTCGAGCTCCCCCGCGAGCCCCTCCTCTCAGCGATCCGCCGGGCGGAACTGGTTACCACCGAGGATACGAGGGTCGTGGATCTGGCCTTCTCCGAAAAGGGGCTCCACATCTCCGCCAGCTCCTCGGAGGCGGGCCAGGCCTGGGTCGACCTCCCGATCGAATACGCCGGCGACGAGGTTACGGTGGCGTTCAACCCGCAGTTCCTTGAGGATGTCCTCAAGGTCGCCGACCGCGATACGATCACGATGGAACTCAAGGACAGTCGCACCCAGGTCCTCCTGCGCGCCGGAGAGAACTACCTGTACGTTGTCATGCCCGTCATCCGAAGCGCCGAAGCCTAGCACCTCGAAGCGGAGCCTCGTATGAACCGTTCGAAGGACTGGCCCGGCCTTGGCGCCAGGCCCTTGGCCCTCCGGGAGATCCTGGAAAACCTGCGAAAGAACGGCCCCCTTCGGCGCCGCCGCGTCCTCTCCTCCGCTGAGAAACGCTGGCGCGAGGCCGCCGGCGCGGAACTCGCCGCCCATACCCGGACGGGAAGTCTGCGTCGCGGGACTCTCACGGTCCTGTGCGACTCGTCCGCCCTCCTCGCGGAGCTTTCGACCTTCCACGGTGCCGACATCCTGCGGCGCCTCCAGGAGGCCAAGGGAGGGCCCTACGTCCGCAAGCTCGAGTTCCGCCTCGCCAACCTCTCGTCGGAAACGCCATGACCGCCCCCGCCAAGTACGACGCGACAACCATCAAGGTCCTCGGCGGCATCGAGGCCGTCCGCAAGCGACCCGCCATGTACATCGGCGACACGAGCACAAGAGGCATCCACCACCTCGTCTACGAGGTCGTCGACAACTCCATCGACGAGGCGATGGCCGGCTTCTGCACCCACATCGACGTCGTCCTCCACCTCGACGGCTCCGTCAGCGTCGACGACGACGGGCGCGGCATCCCCGTGGACCTCCACCAGGAGCTTAAGAAGCCCGCCGTCGAGGTCGTCCTCACCACCCTCCACTCCGGGGGCAAGTTCGATCACGATTCCTACAAGGTCTCCGGGGGGCTCCACGGCGTCGGGCTCTCCTGCGTGAACGCCCTCGCCGAGTGGCTCGAGGTCGAGATCAAGCTCAACGAGAAGATCTACCACCAGGAGTACCGTCGCGGCAAGCCCGTCACGCAGCTCACCACCCGCGGCAAGGCCAAGCGCACCGGCACCAAGGTCACCTTCAAGCCTGACCCCGAGATCTTCGGCGATCTCTCCGTCTCCTTCGACACCCTCACCACCCGCCTGCGCGAGCTCGCCTTTCTCAACCGCGGGATCGAGATCACCATCGCGCAGGAATCCGAGGAGGAAGGCGTGCCCCCGCGCAGCGAGATCTTCCGCTACGACGGCGGGATCAAGATGTTCGTCCAGCGCCTCAACGAGGGGAAAACCCCCATCCACCCCGACATCGTCTGCTTCGAGACCGCCTCCAACGGCATCGTCGTCGAGCTCGCCCTCCAGTACAACGACGGCTACTCCGAGTCCGTCTTCTCCTTCGCCAACAATATCAACACCCACGAGGGCGGAACCCACCTCTCGGGCTTCCGCAGCGCCCTCACCAGGACCCTCAACCAGTACGCCCGCAACACCGGGCTTCTCAAGAACGACGCCCCCCCGACCGGCGACGACCTCCGCGAGGGCCTCACCGCCGTCATCTCCGTCAAGCTCCCCGACCCGCAGTTCGAGGGCCAGACGAAAACCCGCCTCGGAAACCGCGAGGTCCAGGGACTCGTCGAGACCATCGTCAACGAAAGCCTCGGCTCCTATCTCGAGGAGCATCCCTCCACCGCGCGCTCAATCGTCCAGAAGGCGATCCTCGCCGCCCGCGCCCGCGAGGCCGCCCGCAAGGCCCGCGAGCTCGCGCGCCGCAAAGGGGCGCTGTCCTCCGGCAACCTCCCCGGGAAACTCGCCGACTGCTCCAGCTCCGACGTCGAGACCACCGAGATCTACGTCGTCGAGGGCGACTCCGCTGGCGGCAGCGCCAAGCAGGGCCGCGACCGCCGCACCCAGGCCATCCTCCCCCTCCGCGGCAAAATCCTAAACGTCGAAAAGGCCCGCGTCGACAAGATGCTCGGCAACGAGCTCATCGGCACCCTCATCAGCGCCATCGGGACCGGCATCGGCGTCGAAGAGTTCGATATCTCCCGCCTGCGCTACGGCAAGGTCATCATCATGACCGACGCCGACGTCGACGGCTCCCACATCCGTACGCTCCTCCTCACCTTCTTCTACCGCCACATGCCCGACCTCATCGGCGCGGGTCGCATCTTCATCGCCCAGCCCCCCCTCTACCGCGTCAGCCGCAAGCAGAAGGAGGAATACGTCTACAGCGACCGCGAGATGCGCGAGGCCCTCCTCAAGCTCGGGCTCGAGGAGGTGAGCCTCGTCGCCGGGAAGCGCGAGCTCTCGGGCGCCGAGCTCCTGAAACTGGCCGGGACCCTTTCCCGCCTCGAGGAGCTCGCCCGTCGCGTGGAGAGGCGCTCCATCGCCTTCCGCGAGTTCCTGGCGCTGGCCGACCGCTCCGGCCGCCTCCCGCGCTACCGCGTCGCCGTCGTCGACGGCTTCCGCTTCCTCCACAAGGAGAGCGAGATCCGCAAGCTCGTCTCCTCCGCCCCCTCCCGCGAGGAGGGCGAGCGCATCGAGGCCACCATCACGCCCCTCCATGAGGCCGACGAGATCGAGGCCGCCCAGGACGAGCTCGCCAAGCTCGACTTCAAGCGCGATGACTACCTCCCCCGCGCCCGGGAGGACAAGCCCCGCTTCCTCCTGCGCACCGAGGACGGCGACACGCCCCTCCCCGGACTCTGCGACTTCCTCCCCGCCGTCCGACGCATCGGCCAGAAAGGGCTCGACATCCAGCGCTACAAGGGCCTCGGCGAGATGAACCCCGAACAGCTCTGGCAGACCACCATGGACCCCGAGCGCCGCACCCTCATCCGCGTCACCGTCGCCGACGCCGTCAAGGCCGACCGCATGTTCACTATCCTCATGGGCGCTGGGGTCGAGCCCCGCCGCCAGTTCATCGAACAGCACGCCCTCGAAGTCCGTAACCTCGATATCTAGGACCCCCTGAGCGCATGGCCCTCCCGAACGAAAAGATCCGCGACGTCTTCATCGAAGAGGAGATGAAGGATTCCTACCTCACCTACTCCATGAGCGTCATCATCTCCCGCGCGCTGCCCGACGTCCGCGACGGTCTCAAGCCCAGCCAGCGCCGGATCCTCGTCGCCATGAACGACCTCAACCTCGGCCCCCGCAGTAAGTTCCGCAAGTGCGCCAAGATCGTCGGCGACTGCTCCGGCAACTACCATCCCCACGGCGACCAAGTCATCTACCCCACCCTCGCGCGCCTCGCCCAGGACTTCTCCATGCGCTACCCCCTTGCGGACGGGCAGGGGAACTTCGGCTCCATCGACGGCGACCCGCCCGCCGCCATGCGCTACACCGAGGCCCGCATGACCTCCGCCGCCATGGAGATGCTCGATGACCTTGAGCGCGACGCCGTCGACTTCTCCCCCAACTACGACGAGACCCGCCAGGAGCCCGTCGTCCTCCCGGGCAAGTTCCCCAACTTGCTCACGAACGGCTCCAGCGGCATCGCCGTCGGCATGGCCACCTCCATCCCCCCGCACAACCTCGGCGAGATCTGCGACGCCGTCATCCACCTCCTCGAACACCCCGAATGCTCCATCGACAGCCTCGCCAAGATCGTCCAGGGCCCCGACTTCCCCACCGGCGGACTCGTCTGCGGCCGCGCCGGCATCCTCGAGGGCTACCGCACCGGCCGCAGCACCATCACCCTGCGCGCCCGCGTCCACACCGAGACAAAAAAGGACGGACGCAAGTCCCTCGTCGTCACCGAGATCCCCTACCAACTCTCCAAGGCCGCCCTCATCGAGCGCGTCGCCGATCTCGTCAAGTCCGACACCCTCCCGGGCGTATCCGACATCCGCGACGAATCCGACCGCGAGGGCATGCGCATCGTCGTCGAGCTTCGCCGCGGCGAGGAGGACAGCGTCGTCCTCAACCAGCTCTATGAGCACACGGGCTTCCAGTCCACCGTCTCCGTCAACATGATCGCCCTCGTCAACGCCCGCCCCAGACTCCTCAACCTCAAGGAGATCCTCGAAGCCTACGTCTCCCATCGAGCCGAGGTCATCCGCCGCCGCACGCGCTTCCTCCTGGACCGCGCCCTCGAGCGCGCCCACATACTCGAAGGCCTCCTCATCGCCCTCGACCATATCGACGCCGTCATCGAGACCATCCGCGCGAGCTCCGACGTCCCCACCGCCCGCGACCGCCTCGTCGAGCGCTTCAAGCTCTCCGAAAAACAGGCCCAGGCCATCCTCGACATGCGCCTCCAGCGCCTCACGGGCCTGGAGCGCGATAAGATCCAGTCCGAATACGCCTCCGTCCAAGACGAGATCCGCTCCTACCGCCAGATCCTCGCTGACGAGCGCCTCGTGCGCGACATGATCCGCGAGGACTGCTTCGAGCTTAAGGAGCGCTACGCCGACCACCGCCGCACCGAGATCGTCGCCGAGGTCGGCGAGTTCCACATCGAGGACCTCGTCGCCGACGAGACCGTCGCCGTCACCGTCTCCCACGACGGCTACGTCAAGCGCATCCCGATCGACACCTACCGCCGCCAGGGGCGCGGCGGAACCGGCATCACCGGCGCCGGCACCAAGGAAGGCGACTTCCTCGAACACCTCTTCATCGCCTCCACCCACGACTACATCCTCAACATCACCGACCACGGCCGCCTCCACTGGCTCAAGGTCTACGATATCCCCCAGCTCGGGCGCGCCTCCCGCGGACGCTCCGTCGCCAACCTCCTCTCCCTTGAAACCTCCGAAAAGGTCTGCGCCTTCCTCGCCGTCCGCAACTTCGACGAGCGCTTCCTCGTCTCCGTCACCGACAAGGGCACCATCAAGAAGACGGAGCTCTCCGCCTACGCCCGCCCCCAGCGCGGCGGCATCATCGCCATGGTCCTCAACGAGGACGAGCTCGTCATCGGCGCCCGCATCACCGCCGGCGGTGACCGCCTCGTCATCGGCACCGCTAAGGGATGCGCCATCCGCTTCAAGGAGACCGACGTCCGACCCATGGGCCGCGCCGCCCACGGCGTCCGCGGCGTCAAGCTGCGCGAAGGCGACCGCGTCGTCGACTTCGCCGTCGAGTCCCCCGGCAGCACCTTGCTCACCGTCTGCCAGAACGGCTTCGGCAAACGCACCACCTGCGACGCCTACCGCCTCACGCGCCGAGGCGGCTCCGGCGTCATCAACATCCGCGTCACCGAGAAGAACGGCGAGGTCGTCGGCCTCCTCGATGTCCTCGACGACGATGAGATCATGCTCATCTCCTCGGGCGGCATGATCGTCCGCATCGCCGTCGCGTCCATCCGCCCCATCGGCCGCGCCACCCAGGGCGTCCGCCTCATCCGCCTCAAGGGAAACCAGCGCCTCGTCGCCATCGCCAAGGTCGTCTCGCGCGAAGAGGAAACGCCCGAAGGCGCTCCCCCGCCCGCCCAGACCCCCGCAGCCGCCGCCACCCCCGCCGAGGAAGAAGCCCCCGTCGACGAGACCCCGGAAGACGCCGCCGCGGACGAGCCTGCACACGCGGGACCCGACCCCGACGCCGAAGGCTCGCCTTGAAAGGAGAAACGTAGCCATGTCGCCCCTCACCGGCACCCTCCTCGTCACGGGCGGCTGCGGCTTCATCGGCTCCAACTTCATCCGCCTCGCCCTCGCCGGGAACCCCGGCCTGCGCGTCATCAACCTCGACGCCCTCACCTACGCCGGCAACCCCGAGAACCTCGCCGACCTTGAGCGCGATTCGCGCTACTCCTTCCTGCGCGCCGATATCGCCGACCCCGCCGCTGTTGAGGACGCCTTCTCGCCCCGCGACTGCGGGGCCGTCGTCAACTTCGCCGCCGAATCCCACGTCGACCGCAGCATCCTCTCCGCCGCCGACTTCATCCGCACCAACGTCCTCGGCACCCAGGTCCTCCTCGAAGCCGCGCGCGCGCGCCGCGTGCCGCTCTTCCTCCAGGTCTCCACCGACGAGGTCTATGGGGCCCTCGCCCTCGATGCGCCGACCGGCGCATTCACCGAAGATTCGTCCCTGGCGCCCAACTCCCCGTACAGCGCATCCAAGGCCGCCGCCGACCTCCTCGTCCGCGCCGCCTGGAAAACCCACCGCCTCCCCGCCGTCATCACCCGCTCGTCCAACAACTACGGCCCCTGGCAGTTCCCCGAGAAACTCATCCCCCTCTTCATCACGAACGCCCTCGACGATAAGCCCCTCCCGGTCTATGGCGACGGCCTCTACGTCCGCGATTGGATCCATGTCTCCGATCACTGCCGCGCGCTCCTCGCGGTCCTCGAGCGCCCCTGGCCCGGCGCCGTCTACAACATCGGCGCTCGCAACGAGCTCCCCAATATCGACATCACCCGCCTCATCCTCGACATCCTCGAGAAACCCCACTCCCTCGTCCGCCACGTCGAGGACCGCCCCGGACACGACCGCCGCTACGCCATCGACCCCTCCCGCATCGAAAAAGACCTCGGCTGGAAGCCGCGCATCCCCTTCCAAGAGGGCTTGCGCCAGACCGTCCAGTGGTACCTGGACCACAAGTCCTGGTGGCAGCGAGTCAAGTCCGGCGAGTACCTCCACTACTACGAAACGCAATATGGCAAGCGGCTCGGCACTTAGCATAGTGATATACGGCAAGCGCGGAATGCTGGCGACGGATCTAGGTGCCGCCATCAGCGCTCAGGGCGGTCGGTCCGTCATGACGGAAGATCGTCGCTATAGAGACCTGCCGGATTTCGATGCAACGCACGACGAAACGGTCGCGAAGGACTTCGAAAAGACCCGGCCAAACATCGTCTTCAACTGCGTTGCCTACACGAATGTGGATGGCTGCGAGGATAACCAGAAAGCCGCCAACGATCTAAATGCTGGTGTCCCCGGAAGGCTTGCCCGTAACGCGAAGCAGTATGGTTCCCTCCTCGTCCACGTCTCCACCGACTTCATCTTCGACGGCGACACCGACCGCCCCTACACCGAGGACGATCCCGCCAACCCCCTCTCCGTCTACGGGAAGTCCAAGCTCGCCGGCGAGCGCGCCGTCATCGAATCGGGCTGCGACTACCTCATCTGTCGCACCGCCTGGCTCTACGGCGCGCACGGGAAAAACTTCGTCACCACCATCCTGCGCCTCGCCGCCGAAAAAGATGTCCTGCGCGTCGTCGCCGACCAGACCGGCTCCCCCACCTGGACCGCCGACCTCGCCGAAATGATCCTCGCCCTCGTCGATGCTGGCGCCCGGGGCGTCTTCCACACTGTCAACTCCGGCTCCGCCTCCTGGTTCGACCTCGCGTCTGAGGCGGTGCGCCTCAAGGACCTGCCTGCGCGGATTGAGCCCATCCCCGCAAGCGAATTCCCCCGCAAAGCCAAGCCCCCCCTGCGCTCCTCCGTGCTCTCCGTGGAGAAATATACCCGCGCCGTCGGCCGCCCGCCCCGCCCCTGGCAGGCCGCCCTCGCCGACTTCCTTTCGACCCTGCCGCAGAAACCTCCCCGCCGCGCTCTTGACGCCGGAGACTCATCCCGCTAAATTCGATCCCCCCGCGCAGGTGACGCGCGCCCGCCCGATCCGTAAGACCGGGAGGCGCTCTACTTGCGTCGGGCAGAGGTGTTCCGTCGTCACAGCCGGTGGTCGGCCGACGCGCGCAGCCCTCCTCTCTTGGGAGTTCGCACAATGTCTCTCAGCGTCAAGGACTTGAGAAAATCCTACCGCACCATCGAGGGCAGGACCGTCCAGGTCATCGACATCTCCGACTACGAGTTCCCTCAAGGGAGCCAGACCGCCCTCGTCGGCGCGTCCGGCTGCGGTAAGACCACCTTCCTCAACCTCACGAGCGGCATCATCCGCGCCGACGCCGGCGAGATCCGCGTCGCCGACGAGCTCCTCCCCGTGAGCGAGCACCGCCGCGACCTCTTCCGCGCCCGCCACATCGGCTACATCTTCCAGACCTTCAACCTCCTCCAAGGGTTCACCGCCCTTGAAAACGTCCTCCTCGGTATGCTCTTCGCCCGCAAGACCGACGCCCACGACGCGACGGTCCGCGCCGGGGAGTTGCTCGCGCGCGTCGGCCTCACCCACCGCGCCCGCCATAAACCCGCGCAGCTGTCCGTCGGGGAACAGCAGCGCGTCGCCCTCGCCCGCGCCGTCGCCAACAAGCCCGCCCTCATCCTCGCCGACGAGCCCACCGGCTCCCTCGACGAGAAAAACGCCCGCCTCATCCTCGCCCTCGTAAAAGAGATCTGCGCCGAGGAAAACGCCACCCTCGTCTGCGTCACCCATGAGCCCCCCGTCATGAAAGAGTTCCCCAACATCATTGAGCTCAAGTCCATCAACCGGGCGGCGGGGGAGGTGCTCGCTTGACGCTCTACTCGATCGTCCTCAAGAACATGCGCCAGCGGGCGCTGGCCTCCGTCCTCACCATCGTCTCCATCGCCCTTGGCGTCGCCCTCGTCAGCGCCATCCTCCTCGTCAACACCGAGGCCCAGCGCAACTTCTACTCCAGCTCCACCGGCTGGGACCTCATCGTCGGCCCCAAGGGAAGCCCCCTCGAGCTCGTCCTCAACGCCGTCTTCAACCTCACCACCGCCAGCAACACCATCCCCTACTCCGTCTACGAGGATCTCCTCCACGACAAGCGCGTCGACTTCGCCGTCCCCTTCTGCTCGGGCGACTCCTACCGCAACTTCCGCATCGTCGCCACCAACCCCGCGTTCTTCGAGCGCTACGAATACGAGCTGCCGACCAAGCGCTACTACCGCGGCGAGATGGTCCCCATCCCGGGAAAGAAGCTCGAGCTCGCCGACGACGGCGCCTGGTGGAAGGACGTGCTCGGCGAAGCAATCGTCGGGTCCTTCGTCGCTAGATCCACCGGCCTCAAGGTGGGCGACCAGTTCCTCATCACCCACGGCCTCAACGTCGAAGAGGAGATGCGCGAACAGCACACCCACAAGGACCTGCCCTTCACCGTCACCGGGGTCCTCAAACCCACCGGCTCCCCCGTCGACAAGGTCATCTACGTGTCACTCGATACCTGGTTCCACCTCGCCGGCCACCTCAATATCCCCAAAAGCGTCGAAGCCCACGAAGAACACGAGCATGAACACGAAGCCGAGCACCCCGCCGCCGAGGCCGCCCACGACGAGCACGCCGAACACGAACATGCCCCCGTCGAGAAACGCTTCTACCAGCTCACCTCCATCGGCGTCCGCCTCGTCGAGACCGCCGACCCCCTGCAGCTCCTCTGGGAATACCGCGATCAATCCACCATCGCCCAAGCCGTCCTGCCCCTCCAGGAGATTACCCTCTTCTTCCAGAACGTCCTCGGCTGGGTCAGCGCCCTCTTCGTCTCCATCGCCTCCATGGTCATCGTCGTGAGCTCGCTCGGCGTCATGGTCTGGATCTACAACTCCATGAACGAGCGTCGCCGCGACATCGCCATCATGCGCTCGCTGGGCGCCGGCCGCTGGACCATCTTCGGTACCATCCTCGCCGAGTCCGGCACCTTGTGTGCCGCCGGGGCGCTGGTCGGGATCCCCCTGGCGCACCTCTGCGTCCAGCTCGCCGGCAACTACATCCGCATGACCAGCGGCGCCATCGTCGACGCCTGGCGCTTCTCCCCCTACGAGCCCTACCTCCTCCTCGGAACCGTCCTCCTCGGCCTCGTCGTGGGCGTCATCCCCGCCGTAAAGGCTTATGATACCGATGTCGCAGAGAACCTCCGTCCCCTCGCCTGAGCCCCTCCAGGCGTCCCTGAGGAGAATCGAAACCCTCCCATGACCCTCTACTCCATCGTCCTCAAGAACATGAAGCAGCGGGCCTTGGCCTCCGTCCTCACCATCGTCTCCGTCGCCCTCGGCGTCGCCCTCGTCACCGGCATCCTCATCGTCCGCTCCCAGACCGAAAAGAACTTCTACGCCTCCGCCGACGGCTGGGACCTCATCGTCGCCTACAAGGGCAGCCCTCTCGAGATCGTCCTCAACACCGTCTTCAACCTCTCCTACGCCTCCGACACCACCCCCATCAACGTCTACGAGCGCGTCCTCGACGACCCCCGCGTCGAGTTCGCCATCCCCTTCTGCACGGGCGTCTCCTACCGAGGCGAATTCCCCGTCGTCGCCACCACCCGCGACCTCTACGACAAATACGAATACCGCCGGGGCGCCTGGCGCACCATCGAGGGCCGCCGCACCTACCTCCCCGGAAAACAGATCGAACTCGTCCGCGGAAAATGGTTCTCCGAGAAGCGCGGCGAAGCCGTCATCGGCTCCTTCGTCCAAGAGAACTCCCCCCTCAAGATGGACGACTCCTTCTATGTCGCCCCCGGCTACGTCGACGACGAGATCGCCCGCAAGTTCTACTCCTATTACGGCCAGCCCTGCAAGGTCGTAGGCGTCATGGCCCCCACCGGCACCCCCATGGATAAGGTCGTCTACGTCTCACTCAATACCTGGTTTAACTTCGAGGGACACGTCGTCCAGCCCAAGGGCACCGACTCTACCGCCTCCCAGCCCGCTGCCTCCCAGCCCGCTAGCCCGCCGCCCCCTCCCGCCGCTGACCGACCCCCCGGCGAAGAGGAGGAAGAGGAAACCGCCCCCGTCGACCCCGACTTCGTCGGCCCCGTACAGCACAAACGCACCTTCTACCAGATCACGTCCGTGGGCGTCCGCCTCAAGGAGGGCGCCGACCCCGCTGAGATCGTCGCCGAAATGGACAAAGGCTCCGAAGTCGCCCAGGCCGTCATCCCCAGACGAGAGCTCGATACCTTCTTCCGCGACATCCTCGGCTGGGTCAGCGCCCTCTTCATCTCCATCGCCGCCATGGTCATCGTCGTGAGCTCGATCAGCATCATGGTCTGGATCTACAATTCCATGAGCGAGCGCCGCCGCGACATCGCCATCATGCGCTCCCTGGGCGCCGGCCGCTGGACCATCTTCGCCTCCATCCTCCTGGAATCCGCAACCCTCTGCGCCCTCGGGGCGCTCGTCGGCATCCCCCTCGCACACTTCGCCGTCCAGCTTTCCGGGAACTACATCCACATGCAGAGCGGCGCCCTCATCAACGCCTGGTCCTTCTCCTTCTACGAAATCCTCGTCCTTGTCGGCACCGCCCTCCTCGGAGCGCTCGTCGGCCTCGTCCCTGCCACCAAGGCCTACGAAACCGACGTCGCCGCCCACTTGAGCCCCTTGGCCTAACCGTTCCGGAGGTGCATAGTGCACTGGAGAACCGTCGTCCGACGCATCTTCATCGCCGCCGCCATACTCGCCATCCCCCTCATGGCTTGGAAGATCGCCCAAAACCCCTTCGCCAGAGGCCACTGGGCCTCCATCATCGAGTATGATCGGGGCGCTCCCCCGGGCACCGAGGTCCGCAATATCGACCAGCTCCCCGAAATCAACTTCGCGCTTCTCAAGACCTACCGATTCTTCGAAGGCAAGGGCGTCCCCCCGGAAGAGCTCAAGGCCCTCGACGGTCAGATGGTGCAGCTCAAGGGCTACGTCCTCCAGCCCCCCCGCGGCGACGAGGTCCGCGACTTCCGCATGGTCGGCGACCTCCTCAGTTGCTGCTTCGGCGGCAAACCCCTCGTCAACGCCGTCGTCGACTGCGACCTCGAAGAGGGAAAAAAGTTCCCCTACAAGATCGCCGCCCACCGCATCGTCGGCGAATTCAAGATGCGGGAGGAGCGCGATGAGGACGACGAAGTCATCCGCATCTTCCACATGCGCGTCTACGAGGTCCAGCGACTGAAGAAGTAGCGTTTAGCTTTCAGCGATCAGCTCTCAGCACTTGTTCTGAAGCTGAAAGCTGATGGCTGATAGCTTCTTTGCTCCGAAGGAGCCCCCCCATGCTCATGATCCCGGGCCCCTCCGACGTCCCCCCTGAGGCCCTCGCCCAGATGTCCCTCCCCGTCCTCCCCCACTACGGCGACGAATACCTCGAGATCCACCGGCGCGTCCTCGAGGGCCTCAAGACCGTCTTCGGCACCAGCGGCACCGTCATCATGGTCCCCGGCCCCGGCACCGCCGGCACCGAGATGGCCCTCTGCGGCCTCGCGTGCGAGAAGACCCTCGTCGTCGAGGCTGGCGTCTTCGCCCACCGCATGGCCGAGATCCTCGTTAGCCACGGCGGCGACGTCGTCCCCCTCCCCGTCCCCGAGCGCCGCGCCGTCGACCCCGACGACGTCCGCTCCCTCGTCAAATCCACCCCAGGCCTCGGCGCCGTCGCCGTCGTCCATAACGAATCCTCCACCGGCGTCATCCATCCGTTGCGCGAGATCGGCCGCATCGCCCGCGAGCACGACCTCCTCTTCGCCGTCGACGTCGTCTCAAGCCTCTCCGGGGCCGATGTCTCCATGGACGACTCCGAGATCGATATCGCTTGGAGCGCCCCCCAGAAAGCCCTCTCCGCCCCCGCCGGCCTCGCCTTCGTCGCCCTCAACGACCGCGCGCTCGCGCGCCTCGAATCCCGCCGCGACCGAATCCGAGGATGGCTCCTCAACCCCCTCGTCTGGAAATGGCATATCGATAACTGGGCCTGGCACCCCTACCCGACGAGCCTACCCACCGCCGCCGTCCGAGGCCTCGACGTGTCCTTGCGCCTCGCCCTTGAGGAAGGTCTCCCCAAGCGCTACGCCCGTCACACCCGCGCGGCGGGCGCCGTCCGCGCCGCCGCCTGCGCCCTCGGCATGACCCCCTTCCCCGAGCGCACGGAGTTCGCCTCCCCCACCATCTCTTCCCTTATCCCCCCCGTGGGGGTCGACGAGGCGAAAATGCGCGAGCACGTGCTGGCGGAAAGCGACGTCTGGATCGCGGGCGGCTTCGGCCCCCTGCGCGGACGTATCATCCGCATCGGCCACATGGGCGAAGGCGCCCGCCCACACGCCGTCCTTGCCACCGTCGCCGCCCTCGAGGACGCCCTCCGCGCCCAGAAACATCGCATCCCCCCCGGCTCCGCCGCCGAAGCCGCCGCCGAACTCCTCGCCTGAGCACCCGCATCAATGATATCGCAGCATGGGCAAGCGCCCCGTCTTCCCTTTGTACGTGTCATGGATAGGCGGCGCCGCCTCACCATTCCAGTGCCACTTTTATACAGTGAGCCGGCTCTTCCTCTAACAACCGGAGCCCCCCTGCTACTTCCTCTACAGGGAGCCCATGAGTGATCAGTGGGGCCGTCGAAATCCCCCTTCCTTGGAGGTAGTCAACTCCTGTCCTGATGTTTTCTACCCAATCCCACCGACAATAGGGCGAGGTGAAGGCGACCAGCGCATGACAAGCGCCGAATCGCTTAGCCATTCTCCGGCGCGCAAGATGCTTGTCGGTAACAATGATCCCTCTCGCCCCGGCGACTTTGCACCACTGGGTCAGCCTTATTGATTGCCGGAAATACAATCTGTCGCATTCCTATTCCCCCAGCGCGTCCCTTACTTCAGGAGGTCTCTTGTCTGTTTCTGGTGAACGTTCTAGGTCCGCCCTCGCGTCCGTCTCGTCCAGCCTGAAGCGGACACTGACCACCAGCGGTTTTTCGCCCTTCTCCAGCACGCAGTAAGTCGTCGCGACAAACGTGCCCTCGGGCAAGAGTTCCACCCCCGCGTAGCCGGTATTCCCAGGCGTGGACTTGTTCGCCAACAGGCGCACGCGGTACTGCCCTTCGCGCCCGTTGATGATGTCGTCGTACGTGCCGACCCACGCAACGAAGTCGCCCTTGGTCGGACTGTACGCTAGGTCGCGCAACGTGGTCACGGGGTGGTTGACGATCGGGTGGTCGTGCTCAGGAAAGCTGAAGCCCACCATGTCTCGGAACGTCACCACAAGCCGGCCGTCCGGGGCGTAGTGCGGCGCGTGCCTGTCGCCCGTCAGGCTCGCCGGCAGCTCCCTCGGCTTCGACCACGTCTTGCCCTCGTCATCCGACACCATCATCAATGAATTCAGCCATCGCGCGTCTTCGCGTATCAGGCACAGAAGCTGGCTCCCCTCGGGCGACCGAACCACCGCGGGCTCGCACGGACGCATTCTGGGAAGCTTGCAAATACACTTCGATCCGCTCCAGGTCAGGCCGCCGTCAGCGGACTCGCTTTGCCAGCAGGTGAACTCCATGTTGTCCGGGCTGCGGTCGTACCAGACGAGATGCTTCTTGCCGTCCTCGACCGCTAGCATGGTGGCCGACGGGGTGACGCAGAACGCGCCGTTCGGCGCAAGGGGCGTCCACGTCCGGCCGTCGTCCAGGGACATCGACTGTGACATCGCCTTATCCATGTTGCTCTCGGCGTCGGCGTCGGTCTTCTCATCGCCTGCCGTGAACACGAACAGCCGCTCGATCCCGTCGCCGCCCGTCACCCGATGGATGCATGGACAGCTATGCGAATGCTCCCAGTTGCTGGGCACAGCTAGCGGCTCCCCCCACGTCAGCCCGCCGTCTCCGCTCTTCCTCAGAATGAGCCCGCCCTCCCCGTGCCCGAGGGGATAAACGCACAGAATCGTCCTCTTGTCGCCCAAGAGCACCGTCGTCGGATGCCCCAGATACTGTCCCGGCCGTCGGTCGACGATTACCTGTCGATGCGTCTCTCCGGCTAGGTCCACGAGCGGGATAGTGATCTTGTGACCGCCCTGTCCTTCCGCCTGTGACTCCCGGCGCGTTTCCTCCGGCAAGTTTACCAGCGGGACGGTGATCTTGTGATCGGCTGGTTTCTCCACCTGCGACATGTGAATCTCTCCTCTGCTTGACATGCTCCCTAAGTGACCCTCGGACATAAATCACTGCCATGCGTCTAAGAGTTCCTGAATGCTCTCCGGTTCGTGGTTGGTTTCGAAGTTGACAAGCGTCGCGATGGCCCTGACGTAGTTGACCACGACGAAGTGGGTTGTGTTTCTCTCAAGGCCGTAGAGGGAGAAAAGGTGTCAGGATGATTTTCCACATCCTCCCCTGGAGCGCGTAGTATCTACGTCCCTCCCGTCTTACCCCGGCCGCCGCTACAAGCGCCCGCACGACAACGCTCGCCCCGCGATCCTCATGCTCGGCCTCATTTGCCCGTTTCCCCTGTTGCCGGGAGCCGCCAGCGCACGACCTCGGTGGCCGTCCGCGGCTTGTCCTCCTTCGCGTAAAGCGTAACCGCGTAGCACGTAATGAGCGTCCCGTCAGGCATCTCCCGCGTCACCGGCCACGCCGTGTAGATGTCCGATGAGACCGCCAGTTCAATCGGGTGTTCCCGGTCCCACGTCCTGCCGCCGTCGCGGCTCACGATCGCCCACGCCCCGTACGGCAGATGGTAGTTCGAGTAGCTCGCAAGGAGCCTCCCGTCGGAGAGTTCCGTTACATAGTAGTGCACCTCGGCAATGCTGCCGATCTGCACGGGCTTCGACCAGGTGAGACCGTCGTCGGTGGAGCGCGTGATCATGCTTTGCTCAAACCCCTCCCCCCTGAACCCCGGGATGTTCCGGCGGAACGTCGCGAGCAGCGTCCCCTCAGCTAGACGCACAAGCCCCACCTCATCGAACGAGCTCGCCTCCTTCAACTCCCAATCTATCTTGCCCCGCGAGAAGCTCCAGGTGCGGCCGGCATCCTGCGAGCGGGCTAGCTTAAGGTTCCAGCCGTCGTACATCGCGAACAGGATGGTGCCGTCTCGTTCGATCACCACCTGCCGGGGATACGCGATGCCCTCAACCCGTTCGAACTCCCACGTTCTGCCCCCGTCGGCGCTGCGCGCTGCGTAAGGATGGCGCCGCTCCTCGGTGAAGTCCGCGTCCTGCGCAATGAGAAAAAGGGCGCCGTCCGGCAGGACGTCGAGGGACGGTTCCTTGCCCATGATTCCGGGTTTGGCGATCTCCTTCCAGGTGACTCCTTCATCGACGGATTCATAGACGTAAATCTGGAACGCCGTCTTGGATGGCTTGGTTGGATGGGCCTCTTCCCGACAGGCTGCCAGCACGAGCCTGCCGTCCCCCATGCGCGTGAAGCTTGCCTTGTAGTTCCCGCGCGCTCCCACGCGCCTTCTTGCGGCTTCTTCCCAGCGCACAAGGGCGATTCGCTGTCGGTCCTGCCCGTTATACCCGGTGATGGCCTCCGGGTACTTGGCGTAGTCAAAGTCGTTCTCGGGGAAAGCGACAGGATCGACCGGAAGAAGAGGGTCCTCGTAAGGAGGAGCGTACTCGTACTTCGCCACGACCCCGTGATCGCCGCCAGCCGAATCGCGCACTGCGTCGCCGATCGCGGAAGGCGCCTCGTCGAACTTGTAATAGGCGACCAGGCCCGGCGTCGCCGGATCGACCGGCTTGTCCCAGTTGGCCTGGATTTGCTCGCGGGAAAGCGCGATCTTCCAGACGCGTATTTCGTCCAGCGAAACCCGCCACGAATACAGACCCGATTTGCGGAAAGGAACCGGATCTGTCATCATTCCGATTCGTGCGACAGGCGTCTCCGGGATATATGTATACCTTGATATGCCCGTTTGGGCTGCGCCGTGCTGCTGCGAAAGAGCGACCTCGACACCGTCGATGTACAGCTTCACGCGCGTCTCGCCGTCGGCGCAAAAGACGCCCGTCGCCTGGTGCCACTTGTCGTCGTTGTAGCTGTCCCTGGTCGTTAGGTCGTCCCATAGGGCGTTCTCGTAGCCTTCCGCGCCGTTGTTCACCCCGAACCGCAGACGTCCGCCGCCCGCGAAATACAGCATGTACCCCGCCTGTGGCCCCGGCGCACGGTTCTCCCACCCGCACTCGAAGATCGGGCCCCCGCTCCCCGTCTTGAACCACGCCTGAACCGTGATCGGTGAACCCGTGATCCGAAGCGCCGGAAAGGATAGATCCACGTGCTTGCTCTCGTCCAGCGCAAGAACGCCCTCGTCCGGTACCGTCCCCGCCCAGGCCAGCGAAACCGCCGACATCGCCCACGCAACCCACAACATTCGTGCCACGCGTGCGCCCTCCCATGAGTGCCCTTGCCCGAGCGTCCCCGGAAAGCCCGCCCGTATTCTGCTTCTCCCGGACGATTTCGCAAGTCGCAGCTCTCGCGTCCCCCGATCCGCCCCTTGCATTCTCCTCGCGCCCGTCCCATGATACTCCCCCGTTTTGCTTGCTTGCCGAGGATCTCCCATGAACGCCCGCGAGCGTTTCCGCAACGCCTTCACAAACGCCCCCGTCGATCGCCCCTATCTCCCCCCCGAAGGCGCCTGGGCCGCCGCGCTCGCCCGTTGGCGCACCGAAGGCATGACCGATGAATCCGATCTAGCCTTCGACGGCTCCGAGACCTGCGCCGTCAAGGACTTCCTCCCCCCCTTCGCGGAACGCGTCGTCGCCGACGAGGGGGACAAGCTCGTCATGTGGGCCGCGAACGGCCAGCTCATCCGCACCTGGAAAACCCCCCGCGAGCACGACCCGGGCGTCCAGTACCTCCGCTTCCCCGTCACCGACCGCGCCTCCTGGCTCACTGCCCGCGAGCGCCTCGACCCCGACCACCCCGACCACCTCGGCCCCGACTGGCCCGCCCGCGCAAAACGCCTGCGCGAGAGCGACACCCCCGTCCGCTTCGACGCCGGCCACTCCTTGAGCGTCTTCGGCTTCGCCCGCGACCTCGTCGGCGACCCCCTCTACACCTGGTTCTACGACGAGCCCGGCCTCATCCGCGAGATCATGGACTTCCTCGCCGACCGCTTCGCCCGACTCCTCGATCGCGTCGCCCCCGACGTCCCC
>JAZDKG010000084.1:0-4533 GCA_043803205.1 Planctomycetota bacterium | reverse complement strand
ATGGCGTTATTCTCGGTACCTACTGAGGCCCCCCTTGTGTCCAAGAACGCCCCCCCGCGTCAAGGCGGGAAAACGAAAGGCCCCGCCGGCCGGGGCCTTTCATTTGTGAACTGGTACCCCCAAGGGGACTCGAACCCCTGTCTCCTGGCTGAGAACCAGGAATCCTAGGCCGCTAGACGATGGGGGCACGACGGTCATAATAGTAACGTAGCCTCGTCGGCGTTTCAAGTGCCAGCGCAGACCGATTCTTCACGGTTTGCGCGGGCGAGAAGCGTCTCCGTCCAAGCGGAGGTCCCTTGTCTTCGGGGCGGCTGACGGTATAGGATGGCGGTCCATCGACGTTCAACTTCCGTCGGGAGGACCGCTTTATGAGACTCGTTTTCTCCCTCGTGTTTCTCTTATCCGTGTGCGGCGTCTGCCAAGCGGAAGTGACGGTGCGGGAGGAAGAGTGGATCGGCAATCAGAAGCTCGTCATCATCGAAAACGAGCACCTGCGCGCCGCCGTGGCACCCGCGTTTGGCGGGCGTCTCTTGTCGCTGGTTCACAAGGCGAGCGGGACGGAGATTTTCAAGCAGCAGGAATTGACGGAGCTTCCGGAGGTCGAGGGTCCGGTCGCCCGGGCGCTCGAGACGATCCCGAGACTTGTTGCGCCGTCGTACGGGGAACACTGGAACCTCGAAGGCGACATTGTTCTCGCCGGTCAGCCCGCCTGGGATTTTTTGAGCATCAAGAACTTCCAGCTCTGGGGGTGGCTCGAGTGTTTCGTGGACCGAGGGTACGGGAGTTTTCAGGGGAACGAGCATCACTCAGCGGTGTGGGATTATGAGCTTTTTTCGTCGGAGGGCGAAGCCGGCGTCAAGATGAGGTACGTGACGAAGCTGCCTCCGGCGCCGTTGGGTATCATGAAGTCCTACGCCTTGCGCGGCGGGGAAAGCTGCGTGCGGGCACGCCACGAGGTCGTCAATCTCGGCGAGAGAACGCTGCGGTTTGAGTACTATTCGCACGGATGCTTTACGCCCGGGGGATCGTTCGACGAAGCCGACCGACTTGGCGTGCCCATCCGAACGACGGAGGGCCTCGTCACCCCGCGCATCGTACCCACCTTCCAGGACATCGGAGAATGCGTGCTCTTCCGGCCCGCCGCCTCCTGGTTCGCCTTCATCGACACGGCCAAGGAGCAGCTCATCGTCCATCGATTCTCCTACGAGTGCGCGCTCGGATGGACATGGCAGGGCCGGTCGATGTGCTCGATCGAGGGCGTGAAGCTTGCGACCCTTGGGAAGGGGGAGACTTTCGCATGGGATGACGCGCTGGGCGTGCTCCAAGGATTCACGAGGGTCACGGGAGTCCGCGACGACCTTGTGAGCGCGATTGAGACCGTCGAGAAGCCGGAAGGCGTGGAGGTCCGCGTCACGGTGGGCTCCCTTGCCCCCCGCGGGCAGCTTGCCGGGGAGCTCCTGCTCACACCAAAGAAGGAAGGCGCCTCCGCGCTTTCCTTTTCCATCAACGTCCCTCCGGGAATCCTCGCGCACAGCGAGACCATTGCTCTTCGCCAAGACGCGGCCGACAAAGGACCCTACATTGCGCGGCTGCGGCTTCGCGACGAGACTATCGCGGAGACGATCCTTGATACCGGGCGTCTAGCGCCCCCGCCCGCGACGGACGACAGTCGACCGGTCCTGTGGGCAGCTCCGCCTTACGTCTCTCTTCCGGCACACCTGCGCGTCCTCTACGGGCTGCGAAACGTCGTCCTCCCGTCCACCTACGCGCTTCTGCCCGAAATGTTGGATACGGAAAAGGCGAGAGCGGTCGTCTTCAGCGACCTCGGCCCGGGCGAGCTCAAGCCCCGGCAATGCGAAAGCATCCTCTCCTACGTCTCGGGCGGCGGGAGGCTTCTCATTCTCCCGAGAGGCAACTCAAGTTTCGATCCGAGCAATGTCCTGCCGCGTCCCCAACACCTCGAGGAGTTCTTCGATTCGCTGGGCGTGGGACCGGCCATCGGAACGCGCACGAATCCGAACAGGGTTCTGCGGGGGTATTTCCGCGCCGACGGAAGTTCCGTCGCTGAGCATCCTCTGACCAAGGGACTGGACTGGACGAAGCTGGAGATCCCCGGGTTCTGGCGCTACTCTCTTGGCAAGGACGCTCGCGTCCTCGTGCGCTTAGACACAGGCGACCCTTTACTCGTCATAAGGCCCTTGGGCAAAGGAGAGGTCATTCTCTTCTGCGGGGCGATCGACATCATCTCGATGGGGTGGAGCCAGGTCGGGGAAGAGATGGACGAGTTTCTCAGGCGCTGTCTCTTCGAGAAGCTCTGAGGAGAGGACGCGGCGGAGATGAAGAGACGCTCAAGACGTGAGAAGGACAGCCCGAGCTCGTTCCGGATGTCGCCCGGGCCGGAGCTTGTAGCGGGGCGGGCGGCGGTTATCACGCTTACGTGCGAGGTCGGGGAAAAGGGCGTCAAGCCCGGGGGGAAGATCGAGTTCGTATTTCCGCCTCTGTGGGCCTGGCAGGAGGGACAACAAGAGGACGACCGGCGGGAGGACTTCGTCAAGGTGACGCTCTCGCGCAAGAGCACGCCCTTCCGATCGACGGTGCGCTCCTGGAGGACGGGGGCCCGACCGGGGGTGCTCGTGGAGATCACGGGCGGGACGGGCCTCCGGCCCGGGGATAGGGTGAAGGTCCTCTATGGGAAGAGGACGGCCCGGCAGAGCGGGGTCCGCGCGGACCGGTGGGGGTCGATCACGCCCTTTGGGAACGTCTTCGCGCGCTTCCGGTGCTTCATCGAGGCGAAGGGGAAGGGCGAAGGGATCGAGGCTGCCGGGTCTCCCGTCGAACTCGATCTCGTTCCGGACGAGGCGGCGGAGCTTATCGCGCGCGCTCCTTCGATCGCCGCCGCGGGGACGCCCGTCGCCGTGACGTTCGCGCTGGTCGACCGGCATCGGAACGCGCTGCGCGCGACGCCGCTGCGTGTTTCGGTCCGGGATCGGGACGGGGTCCTGGGGTTCCGGAAGAGCTCGGCAGGAATCCTAGCGAACGTCGCGGCGGGAACAATCCGCGGGGCGGCGCTGCAGGAGGGCATCGCGCGCGTCGAGGTCGCAGAGAGGAACTCGGCGCTTTCCCGTCGGTGCAACCCGACGGTAGTGAAGTCGAATCCATCGGAGTATCTTTTCTGGGGGGACATCCACGGGCACTCGAACGCGAGCGACGGGGTGGTGAGCGTGGAGGACTACTTCACGTACGCGCGGGATGTCGCGGGCCTGGACTTCACGTCCCTGACGGACCATGACGACGTCCTCTTCGAGCAGCCCGAGCGTTGGGAGCGGATCCGGGAGAGGACGGAGGCCTGCAACGCGCCGGGGACGTTTGCGACGCTCCTGGGGTTCGAGTGGACGAGCCAGAGCTTCGGGCATCGCAACGTGTATTACCGAGGCAGCGCCGGGCCCGTCTTCTGCTGGCTGGATGAGGCGACGGACACGCCCCGGAAGCTGTGGGATCGCCTCAAGGGGTACGAGTGTCTTGTGGTCCCGCACCATCCGCCCGGCCTGTGGTTCACGAATCCCTTGGGGGGCCTTGCGGTCATGGACTGGTCGCGCGCGAACGACGAGATGGAGAGGCTGGTCGAGATCTTCTCGAACTGGGGGAACTCCGAGCGCCTGGGGGACGAGGACAACTTCACGCTGCTCACGAGCGGGGGGCACTTCGTGCAGGACGCGCTGGACATGGGGCGCAAGCTGGGGCTCATCGCTTCAAGCGACTCGCACAACGGGCACCCGGGGCTCACGGGCCTGTACGACCATGCGAACTACGATCCGGAGCTGGAGATCGAGCGGACAAAGGATCTGCCGAAGGACCCGCGGCAGCGCAGGACGTCGCCGGCGAAGATGCGGGGGAGTCTCGTCGCGGTCTACGCGAAGGAGCTCACGCGGGAGGCGGTGTACGATGCGCTGCGAAGCCGCCGGTGCTACGCGACGACGGGGACGAGGCCGATCGTCGAGTTCACAGTGAACGGTGCGGCGATGGGATCGTGCATCGGGGGGGCGCGAGAGCGGCGCATCGCCGCCCGGGTGATCGCGGGGCAGCGGATCCGGAGGCTCGAGGTTTTCCGAGGGGACGAAGTGATCCGGAGCGTGGAGCCGAAGGGGGAGGAGGCGGAGATGAGCGAGACGGACGCGGACGCAATCGCGCCGGGGACGTTCTACTATCTGCGGGTGACGGAGGAGTCCGGGGACAAGGCGTGGTCAAGTCCGGTGTGGGTGGGGTAAGGGGAAAAGGGGCAACCACAAAGAGACATAACCACAAAGGCACAAAGAAGAGGGGGAAGGAGAAGGCATCATGGCGGAGCTTGACATCTTCGAACGTCGCACCGTGTCGGTGCTCGCGCCCGAGCTGCGGGAGCAGGTGAAGCGGATGCGCATGCGTCTGGCTCTGTGGGAGGCGGGGTGTCTTGTGCACAACGAGGACCACGGTCCGAGGAGCGTGCCGGACTTGATGCCGGCGCTGCCCGTGGAGCGATACCGGATCTACACGGGG
>JAZDKG010000083.1:0-31927 GCA_043803205.1 Planctomycetota bacterium | reverse complement strand
GTGTGACCTCCTTAAACTCCTCTACGTGCGATTTCTATACCACCCACCATCCTTGTGCAACCATCACGACGACGCCTCTGCTCTGCCGACGGCCGACTGCGCATGTGATTTCTCGAGGGGGGGCGCGATGGATTCGCGCGCGATCAGCTCCTCGGGCAACACCACTTCTTGGCGCTCCAGCTCCGGATGCTCGATACGCGCCAAGAGAAGGCGACCCGCCTCCGCGCCGATTCGGTCGTAGTGCAACGACATCGTCGACAGAGTCGGCACGCAATAACTGCCGTACGGGTCATCATCAAAGCCGATCACGGATACATCCTGAGGAACACGCAGGTTGTGTTGACGCAGCCACCTCATCGCTCCAATGGCATCCGAGTCCGACAGGCACACGAGTGCACTTGGTGGACGACGACCCGTCATGCGGCATCCGGGGGCGAAGAAAAGGGCGTGAAGGACCTTGTCCGGATCGGTTCGCATCTCGTCTCCGCCGGGATAGATCGGGAGCCCTGCCCGGCTCATGGCATGCGCGTAGCCTTGCCATCGCCGCAGATGAACGCCCTCGATGATAGGGTTCCCGTCCCCCTGATAAAACGCGATCCGGCGGTGTCCCAGTTCGATGAGGTGTGCTGTCGCTTGCGCGGCGCCCCCGGTGTCATCCGGTCGGACGCAGTCCAGATCAAGAGAGGCCGCCGTCGCCGGCACTGCGATCGTTGCGGGAATCCCGACGTGCGAAAGCTGGGCGACGAAGGAAGGAGTGGCCCCGAAGACCACGATAAGCCCGTCCACCATGCGCCTCAGCGCCACAAGGGGGACGCGTGCCTGGTTGAGCTCGGACCGAAAGAGCATGACGTGCTGCTGTTGCTGCTCCACGTATTCCAGCACCCCTGCCTGCAAGGAGGCAATCCAAGGATAGCGGAACCCCTGTTTCGACATCAAGCCGATGACCTCGCGTCTGCCGGTCACCAACGCTCGCCCAGCCGCTTGCGGGCGATAGGCAAAACGATCCGCAAGGGCGGTGACCCTTTGGCGCGTCTCCTCGGAAACTCGGCCCTTTCCGGAAAGCGCGTAGCACACCGCCGTCTTTGACATGCCCGCCATTCTTGCCAGTTCGCGAAGGGTCAACTCACAACCCGCCCTGCAGCACCAGAACAATGATGATGGAACGTTCCACCATACACTTACTACCATACACCAGAATTCTGCCAAGGCAAATTCTTTCCAGCAAATTTCCGTACTTTTTTCACTAGAGCTGCAAGCGCGTCCTTACTCCTTGCTATGGCAGGTGTTGGGTCTGGCGCATTCTGGCGCAGCACACCCCATTCGTGTGTGAGCGGGGGACTGCCCCACGTTGCTTCCTGTCGCCATGGGATCGAGACCACTCCCGTGCAGAATGCATTCATCCCACAGCGAGACTCTCCCGATTCCCTTGTTGACATGGTGTGCACACCAAACATAATACGATATTATGTCTCGCAGTTCTGCTCAAGCTCACAAGCGACGCCGTGAACTCTTCGCCTTGCTCCTACGACACGAGAACATCTCCACCAGCGAGATGGCCCTTCGCTTCAGGGTAAATCCGATGACGATCAGACGCGATCTGAAGTTGCTGGAGGAGTCTGGTCACGCCCTTCGCAGCTACGGAGGGGCGGTTGCCGCTCAGCGGATCACGTTCGAGTTCGCATTCGACCAGCGACGTCGCAACCACCTTGCGGAAAAACAACGGATCGGCGCCGCCGCGGCGGCGATGATAGAAGAAGGGCAGACCCTGTTCATCGACACAGGGACGACGACGCTTATGGTCGCGAAGGCGCTGGCACGCGCGACTGCCCATTGCACCGTCGTGACCAGCAGCCTCGTCATTGCGAGCGAACTCTGGACGCACAGCAGCGTCGAACTCGTCCTGCTAGGAGGACGTGTTCGACAAGGCAGTCCCGACCTTGTCGGTCCTGGCACGGAAATGATGTTGGACAGGCTCACCGCCGACATCGCTTTTCTCGGAAGCGACGGGATCGATCTGGCCCGGGGCAGCTTCGCGGGTGATATCGAGGCCGCCCGAGTCGCACAGCGGATGGCCGCCAGCGCCAGACGCGTTGTGATCGTCGCCGATAGTTCCAAGTTGGGCGTGGCAGGCGCCGCGTGCTACATGAAAAGCGAGGAAATGCAGGAGCTGATAACGGACCGGGGCGCTGATCCCTCAGTCGTGGCGGAGCTTGTGCGGCGCGGGGTCCGTGTGACGCTGGTTTGAAGAGCACAAGCGGACGTGCGTGCATCCCGGGTCGGCCCGAACGGACATTGGGACGCTGTGCAGCTTCAGACATCGTCGACGATACAGGAGGGATGAGATGGCTATACGGCGGGATCGTCGACCCCGAGTTGGTCTCTTGGCGTTGACGCTGGAGCTCTACGAGACGCTGTCGCCCGGGCTGAGAGCCGGGCGCGAGGCGTGGCTGCGCGCCAAGGTCCTGCCGGCGCTTGAGCCGATCGCCGACGTGCTTTTTCATGGCGCCGTCTACCGTCGCAACGACGTGGTTGCCGCAGTGAGCGCCTTTGAGACGGCCGGTGCGGACGCGATCCTGGTGATCCTGCTGACGTACTCACCCAGCCAGATCGCGTTGCCCGCCCTCAAGCGGACGCGTCTGCCTATCATCGTTTGGAACACGCAAGAGCTCTTCGCCGTGGACGAGGCTTTCACGCCCGACGACATGACGGAAAATCACGGCGTGCACGGCACCCAGGACCTCTGCAACGTATTGCTCCGAAGCGGCGCCCCCTTCGAATACGTCACCTCCCATGTCCGCGATGCGGAGGGGATGAGGGCACTCGCCGACTTCTTCGCTGCCGCGCGCGCCGTCCGACGACTCCGTGACGCGCGCGTCGGCCTTCTCGGATATCCGTTCCCGGGCATGGGAGACTTTGCCGTTGACACGACGCACATGGTGGCATCGCTCGGATGTGAAGGGGTCATCCTCCCGATGGAGGACTACGTGAACCGCTGCGCGGCGGCCGATGAGAAGGACGCGCGCGCTCTGGTCAAGGAGTATCGCGAGGCCTACGACGTTGCTCCTGACGTTACGGATGTGGACCTCGAAGCGACGGCGCGGGTCGAGCTCGCCCTTCGGGGGGTGATAAGCGAGCACGGGCTCGCCGCGCTGACGTACCAGTTTCTCGCCTTTGGCGATGACAGTCGGACGTTGACGGTTCCCTTTGTCGCCGCCAGCCGTCTGATGGCTGACGACATCGGATTCGGGGGGGAAGGGGATATCATCGCGGCGGTTGGGACGGCCTTTCTCAACTGGCTGCATCCACCTGCAAGCTTCGGAGAGATCTTCACGATCGACTTCGCCGGCAACGCCGTGCTGATGAGTCACATGGGCGAGGCGAACGTGGCCATGGCGCGCGCCGATCAGAGGATACGCCTCGTGGCGCGGGACGCCCCCATTACCCGCACGCGCGAACGGCAACTGGCGCTCATCACGTGCTTCGAACCCGGTTCCGCCACGCTTTGCGCCCTGACGCTGGGCCCGGGCGGACGCTGGCGGCTGGTGACTTCGATGATGAGCATACCGGACTTCGGGCCCCTGACCGCGATGCAGACGCCCCACTTCAAGCTCGTGCCTTCTGGCGACGTCCGGGACTTCCTCACTGCGTACGCGACAGCGGGTGGGCCGCACCACTCCGCGGTCTGCTTCGGCGACGCCCGGCCGCGTCTCAAGTATGCCGCCCGACTTCTCCACGCCGACTACTGCGAGGTCTGATGCCATGTTCCTCGGTCTGGACTTGGGCACGACGAACGTGAAGGCGCTCCTCGTCGAGCCCGATGGTCAAGTGGCGGCGCGCGCGTCATCTCCCGCGAGTCTCCTCTGCGCTTCCGATCACGGCGTCGAGCAGGACATCGAGGAACTCTGGTCCGCGACCCTGTCCGCGATTTCCAGACTCGCCGCGAGCAACGACCTGACCGGTGTTCAAGCAATCGGCGTATCCAGCCAGGGAGGAGCGCTCCAAGTCCTCGATCCGGGCGGGAGACCCGCCAGCCGCGTCATCAGCTGGCTCGACGGACGGGGACGTGCGTTCGACGATGAGTTGACGCGGGAGCTCGGCCGCGAGTGGTTCCTCCGGCACATTGGACGCGGCATGAGCGGCGTCGCAATCGGACAGCTCTTGCGCCTGCGCCGACAGCGCCCCGAGCTCCTGGAGCGTCCGAACCGGATCGGCTTTGTCGGCGACGTGATTGTCGGCCGCCTGTGCGGACGCAGGGCGCACGATGCGACGTCGCTCTCGATCGCGTCGCTCTACAACCCGTCCCGACGAACGGCTGACCCTGATCTGCTGCAGGTCGTGGGGATCGCAGAAGACCAGTTGCCCGAGATGGTCCCGGTCGACCGCGCCGCCGGCGGATTGCTTCGGGAAGTTGCGGAAGAAGCCTCATTGCCCGTCGACATTCCGGTCTCGCCTGCGATTCACGATCAATACGCCGCGGCTTTGGGTGTGGGCGCCGTCCACGCAGGAGAGACAATGTTCGGCGCCGGCACCGCGTGGGTGCTCCTCGCCGCATCCAACCGACTGATCGCGCCGGCCGTCGACAGCGCTTTCGTCTGCACGCACGTCATCGACGGCCTGTACGGTCAGATCCTCTCCCTGATCAACGGAGGATCGTCGTTCTCATGGACGGCCGATCTGGTCGGTGTCGATGTGACAGACCAGCCGAACATCGATCGCATGCTGGAGGGCGTTGCGCCCGGGAGCGAAGGAGTCCGGTTCTGGCCGTTCCTGGCAAACGCAGGCGCGGGATTGCCTCCCGAGGCTGCGGGGCGTCTGACGGGCCTGCGGCTGTCGCACGGCGCGTCGCACATCCTCCGGTCGGTGGTGGAGGGGCTGTCCTTCGAGCTGAGACGTCATCTGGGGCTCCTGATCGGAAGCGGAGTCGAGGTGGAAAAGTTCTTGATGTGCGGGGGCGCGGCCGCCGAATCCGCCACGGCGCAGATCGTCGCCGACGTGATCGGCCTGTCTGTTATGTCTTCGTGCGAGCGCGACGTGAGCGCTCTGGGCGCGGCCATGGTCGCGCGCCGCCTGGTTGAACCATCGAAGGGTCTCGTGGCGCTCTCCGACGTAATGCGGCCTGGCGGCCGGGAGTTCCATCCGGGAGCAGACGCGCCCCGCTATCAGCGGCTGTTCCACGAATACGTCGCTTCCCTGTCAGAAGACCGTTGCGAGGAGGCGGTCCCGTGAGCGAGATCCCCCTGCACCATGTCTGGACGTACACGGATGTCGACCGAGCGTTCTGGCATGAGCATCTGGAGGACTGGGTCCCGCGACGGATCATCGACGCCCACGTGCACGTGAGCGATCCTGATCTGTGCGTCGAGCCCTTGACCGAAGAGATGCGCCGCCAGTACTGGGTGAATGAGGTCTACCATCCCATGGGTGGCGATACGGCGGAACGTTGCGCGGGCGTCACCTTTCCGGGCCGCCGGGTGACGTGCGTGGCCATGGGATCGCCGACGCTCCGGTTTGACTTGGAGAGGGGCAACGAATACGTCCGGGACGAGTGCCGCAAGCGGAGGTGGCACGGGTTGGTGCTGCTGCGTCCCGAATGGAGCGCCGAGAGAGTGGCCGAAGAACTGGACAAGCCCGGTGTGATCGGCGTCAAGCCATACTACGCGTTGATCGGCTACAGCCCGCTGACCCGCGATGAACATCTCGAAGCGAGCATCTTCGACTTCCTCCCTCACCGCGCGCTCGAAGTGCTTGATGCGCGTCGAGCGTGGGTCACCCTGCACGTGCCCAAGGCCGACCGGCTGGGGCATCCCGACAATCTCCGCGAGATCAAGGAGATCCGCGAACGCTATCCCAACGTGATCCTCGTCATCGCACATTACGGAAGGAGCTACACGCTTCCCCATGCGCGCGAAGGATTGCCGCCTCTTGCCGATGACGCCCGTTTGTACTTCGACTGCTCCGCCGTCCTCAATCCCGAGGTGCATCGCTACGCCCTGGAGCTGGTCGGTCCGCAAAGGGTGATCTACGGGACCGACAATCCGGTTTTCTACATGCGTGGTCGGCGGCGGTGGGAGGGACGCAGGTACATCAACCACACCAGCTATCCCTTCCATTTCAACACGAATCGCGAGACACCCGAGATCGAAGCCACCTACACGCTCTACATGTACGAGGCTCTCCGCGCGATCAAACAGGCGTGCGAGCGCCTGGGGTTCTCATCCGAAGATGTCCGGGCGATCTTTCACGACAATGCGCAGGGCCTGATACGACGCGTCGGGAAGGGGCATCCGTGAACGTCGCAGGAAAGCGGGACTTCGACAGCCGGACTATCCTGGGACCGAAGACGGTGGAAGCGCTGCAACTCGCCACGAGGTTCCTGCAGGAACACGGCACTTCGCAACTGCTCGAACTCGTAGGTCAGAAGGTCCTGCCCATCGACCTGGGCGATGGGAGGGCGGACAAACGGCGTTTCCCCGTGTCGTATGGAGGCGGGAAACCGTGCGACGACGACCTCTTGACCGGACGGGGCATGTTCTACGTCACCGAACAGGGCAAGCTCATGCTCGATGCCACAAGCGGCCACTATCAGATGACGTGGGGATACAACCATCCCGAACTGACGGCGGCCGTCGCGGAAGGGACGAGGTTGGGCATCGTCTGGGACAACCACTCGAACATCCCGAGTCCGCCGGTGAAGATGCTTGCTGAGAAACTCGTCGCGCTGACAGAGGACGCGGGACCGGATCGGGCGCTTCTTGGCGTGTGTACTGGGAGCGTGGCCTGTGGGGCGGCGCTCAAGATCATGTTGACCCGATACCTCCGCGACAAGGCCCGCGCCCCTCTGGGCGCTCCGGTGATCGTGTCTCTTGCCGGCAACTACCACGGCACGGACATCGCGGCACAGACAATGCGCGGGATGTGGCCAGGGCTCGTAACCGGTATGGAGGCGGTCCAGATCGAGCCGAACGATCTGGAGGGCCTGGCCGCCGCATTTCGGCGCTACGGCAGGCGCGTCGCCGGGTTTTGGGCTGAGCCTATCATGATGAACCGGGAGGCCATCGCGGTCGACGCCCGGTTCCTGAAGGCGGCGCAGGCGTTGTGTGCGGAGAACGGAGCGCTTTTCGCCGTCGATGAGATCCAGACGGGATTCTGGTATCCCGAGGTTTTCCTCTTTCGCAGGCTCGGACTTGCGCCCGATCTGGTCGTCGTGGGCAAGGGCATGGCGGCGGGCTTTCATCCGCTGTCGGGACTGCTCTTTCGCAGGGAGCTGGACATCCTGGAGCAATACGACGCCATCAGCACAAATGGGAACGCGTCGCTAGCCGCCTTTGTCAGCCTCTGCAACTTGGGGATGATCGAACGCGACGGCGAGCGCATCGCGCGTCTCGCGCATCAGCTCGAGAACGGCTTCGGAGGATTGGCGCGAGAGTTCCCCCAACGGATCGAGCGGGTCAACGGAAGCGGCCTCCTGGTCGGCCTGAAGTTTCGCGACCGCAGGGACGCGTTAGGACTGTGTCAGGCGGCCCTGGACCGTGGATTGTGGCTGCGCGCCCACGCGTACCACCCGGGACACAGGACGGTCCTGACGAAGTGTGCGGTCGTCGCGGACGAGGCCACGCTCGAATACATGGTCGACGTCTTGCGCGAGCTCTTGAGACGACGCCCTTGGGAATAGGTCCTGCGATACCCGGTTGAAAGGAGTCGGATTGTGTCCGTCCTGGAACGGCTGAACGTCGGAGTTGTTGGCGCCGCCGGGAGGGGCGCCCATTTTCGACCCGCCCTTGAAGCGGCCGGCGCCGCCATCCACGCCGTCTGCGACACCCGGAAAGACCGTCTCGATGAGGCCGCCCGAACGCTGGGCGCCTCCGAGATATACACCGACTATGCCGAGATGCTGGAACGATCTGACCTCGACGCCGTCGTCATCGGCACGCCGATGAATCTCCATGCAACGCAGTCCATCATGGCCTTGGAGCGGGACGTCCACGTCCTGTGCGAGGTCACGGCCGGCGTGTCAATCGATGAATGCGGGGCGCTGGTCCAGGCCTGCGCCGCCTCCCGAGCGACATACATGATGGCCGAAAACTACACATATATGAAACCCAACGTGGTTATCAAGGAGCTCGTGCGACAGGGGCTCTTCGGGAAAGTCTACTACGCGGATGGCGAGTATCTTCACGAGTTGAAGCAACTGAATGAGACCACCCGCTGGCGTCGGAAATGGCAGACCGGAATTCCCGGCATCACCTACGGCACGCACAGCCTGGGACCGATCCTTCAGTGGATGCCCGGCGACCGGGTCGACCGCGTCTCCTGCGCAGGCAGCGGCTCGCATTACAAGGACCCCAGGGGAGAGCCATACGCTGCGGATACGGCCGTCATGCTCTGCAAGACCGCCAAGGGCGCGCTCATCAAGATCCGCGTAGACATGGTCTCCGACCGTCCCCATGCCATGACGAACTATCAACTGCAGGGCACCGATGGCGCCTACGAGTCCGATCGGTGCGACCGGCAGGAGGGCGGCAGGATCTGGCTGCGGAAACTCAGCCGGGAGATCAAGTGGCATGACTTCGATGCGCTGATGAACAGTGACGCGTTCCGCGAGAAGTACGTGCCCGAGTCCTGGCGTAATCCGCCCGCCGCGGCGGTCCGCGCGGGCCACGGCGGCGGCGACTACTTTGAGGTGTTGGACTTCGTCAAGGCGGTCCGGGGCCAGGCACCGTGTCCCATCGGCATTCACGAAGCCATGGATATGACCCTGCCCGGACTCGTCTCGCGGACGGCCATCGCACGGGGCGAATGGCTGCCCGTGCCCGATTCCAGACAGTGGCTGACTGACGACCGGAAGACCAAGTCTGCATAGTTCGGCCCCCGCCGTCGGTCACCTACCAGCCATAGATGATATGTCCCGGCCGGAACATCCAGAGGTCTATCACCAGACCTACCCCCGCGCCTATGACATGACCGAAGATGAGCCCCAGGAATACGTTCTTGGCCTCGTTGTAGAGCTTGATTCCACCGAGTCTCAGGATCACGGTCTTGACCAGCCAAGCGATAAAGATGCTGAGAAAGGTGACTCGAACAGGTAGTGTATAAGCAAAGGCGAGACCGATTGGGTGGAGCGGCCACCAGGGAAAACGAAAGCGCAGAAGGTACAGCCCGATGGCAATGCCAACGCCCACGAGGGTATACGCGTACGCGCTCACCGACGGTCCATAGCCGGGCATACCCTCCTTGATCCTCACAAACTGATCCATGAGATACCAATGATGCCGTGGCGCCCCGGTGAATGACCAGCTCCCGGCCCCTGCCATGCCGTACGTGTAACCCAGATAAAGCGTGTACGCTAGACTCGATACGATCGCGACGAGCAGCGATACACCCACGAGGATCGCGAGGGGCCGCATGGGAACCTTTCTATCCCTTGCCATGTACGTTCCGTGCGCAGCCGCCGGCATGAAAGACGCCTTGATGTCGCTGTGGATGCTGTAGCTCATGACCAACGCGCTGACGCTGCTCGCCGTCATGTGCTGAGCGCCCATCAGGTGCGTGGTGACAACCTGGGCGATCGAGGGCCCGCGGAACCAGACCAGACCCGTCTCAAGCACAGCGCGCGTGACCCCGACGAAGATCAATAACATCACCGGCAGGAAGACCAGCTCCACACCCCAGCTCATGCCCGCCCACCGCAGCCATAAGACTATGTAGAGAAAAGAAACGAGCATGGTGAAGACCGCCGCGCGGGTGGGCAGAAACTGCCCCGAGTCGTCCAGGTCAACCTTCCTCCCGAACGCCTTTAGAAAAGCCCTCGCAAGCAGCCGGCGGGAAAGGTAAAGCGCGACAAACACATAAACCATGAATGCGCCGAAACTCTCCCATCCCGCAATCGGGTCGAGAGAATGATACGCGATCACTCGTTCGGAGATGCCAAGCCTGGCTAGAATGACCAACTGCAGAATCACAAGAAGATGAAAGAACCAGATGGAAAACTGGATCTCCCGCTTGGCAAGGAACGTGAAGCCGATTATGACCCAGATGAAGCGCAACTCAATGACAGGCCCTCCGACGACCGTCTGGATGTTCCATCGCAGCGACAGCGGCGCGAAGCCGGGAAAGAAGAAATGGATGATCTCCGTTGAGACTGCGACCGCCGGAAACAATGCGCCTATCCAGAAGAGCCTGCTCCGAAACACCTGAGGAATGGCAGAGCCCCCTTCGATGCCCCGGACCATTTCCACAGCCATCTGTGCGATGGGAAAGGAGATCCGCTCCTCGTCGATCCACTGGCGGGTGAGAACGCTCACGAGCGCCGTGCAGAATGCGTAGAAGGCAAAGAAGAAGCCGCTCCAGACAATGATGGGCGTGACCCACGCGGCCCAGGGGATGCCTTCAGTCGATCCCAGGTAAAAGCCCCGGATGCTGTCGATGCTCGAAGGCATAAGATACCTGTTGACGTGGGGCAATAGAGTGGTGAGCCACGGCGTTTCGGCCGAAGAGCACCACGCTAGACCCGTGATCGTCGGAAGCCAGGTGCCGATGAGTCCAAACGTCGGGACGGTGCTGCCCACCAGCAACATGACGACGATCACCATGATCTGCTGGTCTGTAAAAGCCCACCTGCGCCCCCGGAACACGCGCCCGACATAGTGAAGCGCTGGATTGATAACGGCTAGGATGAGCAAGAAGGGAAAGGCTACGGAAAGAGGAAAATAGTCGCCTGCTGCAGTCGACGTATTACAGATGTATCGCGCAAAGCACGACGCGCAGCTTACCACGACAACCAGGACAATGCCTACCAGAACTGTCCTTGGAGTTATTGCCGCGGACCCTCGAACCTCGGGAACTCTCAAGACTCTATCTCTCTCTAAACAAGACCCGGCCGACCACGGGGCTGCCGACCTCATCGCGGGAAGAGAATTCGAAATGCGGATCGCATGTCACGACGTGCAGGATCCCCCTTTCGGCTCCGGCCTACAAGTTGAGCTCGAGCGTAACCACGGCACCCGTCTCGATCGACTCTTGGGCCGCTAGGCACATCTTGGCGCTGACATAGCCTTCCTCGATCGTGTTGGCCACTTCGGCGGGCCGTCCGCAAAGAAGGTCGAGCTTTGCCATGATCCCCTTGTTTGTGCCGTCAAAATGAACGTGCCCGCCCCAGTCATATACCTCGTGGATGTAACTGCCGGCCTTCTCGTGATACTGCCTGATGTCGATCTGACTGTTTCCCACAAGGGTTTGCCCCTGTGGAGACTCCACGAAATCGCCGTAATACCTCAGGTGCATGATTCCCTCGGTTCCGATGAAGTATCCGCCTCGCTGTCCCCCTTGCGCGGGTGCGTTGAACGTCTGCGAATAGGAGGCGGTCACACCGCCCTCGTATTGAATGATGACGACGTGATTGTCATCGATGTCGATCTCGCCGGCATACGCGCACTTGCGCAGATGAGGCGGTCTCAGCGATCTCCCCGCCACCGCGCGGAGCAGGTACACGCTCATGGGACACGTCCATTTCTTCCCGCATTCATCGCAGGTGAGGTCGTCGGGCTCCTTGCCTCCATATACCAGGCGGGATCCGAACGCCGCCACGCGGACTGGCCTGAGCCCAAGGATGCTGTTGATGATATCGAAATCGTGCGTCGCCTTCTGCAGGAGCAGGTTGCCGACCTTGTCGCGTGTTCGCATCCACTTGCGGAAGTAGGTGTCGCCGTAGTCGACGTTATTGACGTATTGAACGGACACCATCCGGCCGATTGTGCCGTTGCGCACGTGCCTTCGGGCGGCCAACGAGACGGGCGCGCTCCGCATGGAGAAGTTCACGGTGACTGCGTGGGGATAGTCCCTTAGAAGGTTCCAGCATCCCTCGACATCTTCTTCGGTGATCGCGATCGGCTTTTCAAGAAGGATGTTCATCCCGCGTCGGACGCACTTCTGGACCATCTCGTAGTGGGTGCTGCAGTAGCTGGCGATCAGGACGGTGTCGATGTCCTCTTTTTCCAGCATCTCGTCCGGATCGGTGTAGAACGGCATCTCCTGAAAGTCCGTCCTTATGCGTGTCGCGTCCGTCGGGTCGCCCTCCAGATACGCCCGGCTGCTCACGAACCTGTCGAACAGCGTGCGGTCAAGGTCACAGAACGCCACCACGCTTCCGGGCGTGAACCTTTCGAGGAACGCCATCTGGCATGTGCCGGAGGAACCGGCTCCTATACATGCGATTCTTGGTTTGCCCATGCGACCCGTCTCCCGTAAAGCAGCCCCGCGGGACGCTCCTGCGCCCTTTTCCCGGCGCGCCCCGCCCGTAAGCGACAAGGCTATCGGGTCCCCAAAACCTACAGGATCCTTCTGTTGGTCTTGATCTCGAAGATCGCCATATCCTTCGGCGAGATCGTGATATTGCCGAGATCGCCCGGCGCGTCCGTCATCCATTCGGTCGCGCGCGCGACTTTGATATCCCGGTCCTTGAACGCCACGCTCCCTCGCCACTCGTCATCCGTGTGATTGGCTAAGGTCAGGATCAGCATATCCTTCTTGTCGGTCAGGTTCACCAGGTAATGGACGGGGGGGCCGTCCACCGTGAAGGGCATGAAACTGGCTAGGTACTCGCCCAGCACGTCCCTGATCCCCTCCAGGATGTCGCACTGCTTGGACACGTCGTTCGTGCACGGCACCCGGCAGTGAACGCACACCTCCTTCTCCATGGTCGCCAGCGTCGCGCCCGCTAGGATCCTGTTCTTGATCGGCCAGTTGTACGGGCAGTCCCAGTTGCGCTCGTCAGCAAACTCCGTGAAGTTGGAAAACGTCCGCTCCGGACTCCGGTCCGCGACGTTCTGAGAGCCTGGCCCCACCTTCCTCTCCTCGGCCTCCCCAAGGTCGCTCATCCAGAAGTCCGCAGCCACCACAATCACCCGTCCGTAGCCGTACTCGTTGACCGTGACGAGGGGGTGCCCTTCCCCGCTTTCCAGGAACGCCTCCGCGCCGATCGTCTCGACCTCCCGGTATGTGTAGGGCGCCTCACGGAACTCCCTCTCCCCGCGTCGGCTCTTCGTGCTCCTGAGGCGCCGCCCCGTCACGCGCACGCCGAAGAATGGCCCATCGTGTCCCACGATGTCGTTGCAGCCGACCACGAGGTCCCCCCCCTCTCTAACGTAGTCCTTCAGCGCGGGCGTTACGTCCCCATCCTGTCCGAGCATGACGATCGCGTTGTACCGCGCCAGCACCTTCCGGTCGGCGTTCGAGAGGATAACGTCAAAAATGTCCCCGAATGGCGTCGGCACGAACGTGCCCGTCCCGTCGCGGTGGTACGAACCCTCCTCATACCCGGGGAAGACCCAACGGAAGAAGTTGTCGATCTGGTGATCGCCCCTCCCATACGGGAACACGTTCCACGTCATCCTTCGTTCGCCTGGATACTGGTACCCGTGCTTGGGCGCTAGCCACCCGTTGTAGAAGTCGAGCATGATCGCGACGGGGTTATACTGCACCCCTCGGCCGGGATGCCGCTTGCACCAGTCGGCGGCCGTGACCTGAAGCTCGCCCAGCGCGCTGAGTGCCGGCGGGTCCGCTGTCTTGCCGCTGACGTAGTCGGTCTCCCGTCCCGTGAAAAAGCACTCCGCCGCCACCGTGCTCAACCCGCACATATACCCGAGGTACCACATCCGCCTCGCGATCTCCGTGGTCGTGCCTTTCTCGGGCCCTACTTCGATGGGCCTCGCCTCCCCCCGTCCCTCTTTCTCATCCGGCACGGCGGAAAATCCCCACCGCGTCCACGCCGAGATCAGCGCCCCCATGAGCAGCCCATACTGCCGGGCCGCGCCCCGCAGGAACGCGAACGCTACCTGGTGGTTTATCAGGATCAACGAAAGCTCGGCTAGGACCATGCGGGCGCCCTCAAGTTCGCAGTGGTAGTGCGCCCAGTTCGTGTGCACCACGGGAGTGAGGTACTGGTGCATCCCGTCCTCGAACACCCTCATCCATCGGCGGAAGTCCCGGTACGCTTCCTTCCTGTCCTTGAAGCGGCCTGTCGTAAGATGTTTCTGAAAGCTCTTCTCGAGCTCCTTAAGGACTCCGAGCTGCTCGCAGTAGTAGTCGTAGTCCGATTCGTCGTCCCGCTTGGGCCGGGCTGTCTTGGCGAACTGCCCCAGGTACCGCCCCTCCTGCTCCCCCACGTTGTACCCGCCGAAGAGCCTCCCCGCGGTCTCCAGAAGCCACTCGTGCGTCGCCGCCGGCACGAACACGTCAGGCATGTCGCTCGTCCCCGCGTAGGGGAAAAAATTCCAGACGCTGAGCATGTACGCCCCGCGCCGCACCAGATCGAGCACGGCTTCGCGGCACACCCCTACTCCCTCGTCATTGGCGCTGAAGTCAGCGACCGCATTGCCTGACTGAGGCGTCTGGATCATCTCGGCGGGAGGATAGACGACGTCCCCCAGCCTTCCGTGATCCAAATAGAGTCGATTGGTCCTGGGATCCTTGGGGTCCGTGACGATCGGGACGCCGGCCTTGAAATCCTCGCCAAGGTCCTCCCGCGTGATCGGGTTCTCCTTCTTCGACCACTTGGCCGGATCCACCGATTCCCTGGAAACGGCCGCAAGGTTCGCCTTCAACGTCGCTATCATTGTTCCCTCTCATCCCCCGGCTTGTCTCGGAAAAGTCAAACAATCGCGGCCTGAACGCCCGCGCTGCCTGATTCGCTCAAACTCCGCCGCCATGCCGACCGAGTTTCCTACTTGGCCTAGGTAGGGCCGCTCCTCCGGATCTCCAACTCCACGTCATCAAAGCAAATGTCTTTGCCGCTTAGCACGGGGCTGACGCGCTTGACGTGTGAACCGGGGACTGTCACCGAGTTGACCGCCGGAACGACGTACGTCCCTGTATATTGCTTCCATTCATCAGTGGCTTTCCCCCGGATGATCATGCCGTCCCCGCTGGCGCCGTCGTCGTAAATCGGGCGCGCTTTGCCTTCCTCGTCGTACCCGTAGAGATAGAGACGCCCGATAAAGGGGCGGTCCTCCGGCCCCTTGACCCACACCTTCATGGTGACCTCATCGCCGTCGTTGAGCTTCAGATCCGAGAACGGCCACTCGTAATAGTATACGGACCCCGCTAGGACCTTGAGATAGTTCTTTCCGGAATGCGCTCCTTCCTCATCGGTTACGAGCTCCACCTTCCACTTGGGATCAGGATGACTCTGTGGGTTCCATCCCTTGGCCTTCACAAAGGGATCGGGCAGCTCAATACCCTCCTTGACCCACTTCCGGTACGTTTCCTCGTACTTCGTGAACACCTCGGGCTTCTCAAATCCGCCGTTGATGTCGGGCGTCTCGACGACGGCGCCTTCCTCCGCGTGCGCCGGCCGAAACGACCACAGCCACAGCCCGGACAGCGCCATCCCCATGATCAGCAGCAACCTTCTCATCGTCTCGCTCCCTTCTCGTCCTCGTCCCGACCTCCCGGACTCTATGCGGCAAGGCCTCGCCTCAATCAACCAGCCGAAGCCGTCCGAAGCCCGAGGCATCGCGGTACAGCCCCGCGTTTCCAGACCAGGTCATGTGCGTCTTGTAGCTGCCCCCGTCGTCCGTGTCGTCAAGAGCGATGTCGAAGCCGACCACTCGGCCCTTGGCAAGCCCCTCCGGGAGAAGCCGGCGAATCGGGATCGCCCCTTCCACAAAAAATCCTCCTTGGACCGGCGACGATGCTGCCTTCATCTCTTTCACGATATTCGCGGCGGACAGCACGCTGACCGTGGCGCTCGGGTTCTCGGCCGTTGCCGGCGTCACCAGAATCTGGCCGACCCGTTCGTCATACTCCGGAACGGACTGTAGCGTCGACTCGCGACCGTCCAGAAACACCTCCACGCAGTCGCCGTTGTAGGCCTGCGCCTTCCCTCGCATCCTGTTCTCAACGACCATATTATCGCTCACCAGGACGGCCCAGTAGATGTTGTCTTCATCCCAAGCCGTCCACAGCTTGGCCGAAAGGTCTTCGTTGCTCTGCCAGCAGCGCTGGACGCCCACGGGGAGGTCCTCGACGGGTCTGCCCGCCACCACGTGTTCTAGCCCCCCGATCGTGATCGGCTCCAGGCCCTGCCAATCGTCCTTCTTTCCGTCGATCTTGATGTCGGTCGCCCGGCGACACTCCATGACGGGATTCTCTTTCTTCGGTGTTGCAGTCGCTGCAGGTTCGGCCTTCGCCTCAGGCGTCTGCGGGAACGGCTCGTCCACGACTTTCTGCTCTTTGTCGGAGCGCCTTGCCTTCCTTAGTATCGCGACCAACTCGTCTGGACTCATTCCTTTCCCGCGGATATAGGCTAGATCGCTCGTGAGCGGGATCGAGATTTCCTTGCCCCTGATCTCGACGCCGTACAGCGGACTGCTCATGATATCGAAGCAGTCGATCTTCTCGGGCGCGCAGGTCAAGGTGAGCGTGCCTGCGGGCGGTTCCGGCTCCTGTAGTTTGAGCCGCCAGTACGCGGCGGTTGGCACGCCCTCGCGCTCGAACACGTAGCAGCGCACGTCTTTGCCAAATGGAATCTCGGCGACGAACGTGGAGCGGTCGAGCATCAGAGCGCTCGCCGCCCACGCTGCCCAGTGGGCCTTGGGGCTGTCGTCATACTCATACAGGACACCCGAATTGCTGTCCATGTCGTCGCCGCCGCACAGGTTGAAGTGGTAAAAGAACTTCTTGCACCCATTGGCTAGGTAGACAGCCAGTCTTTGCGCCATCCAGTTGGCCGCATCCCGCGGGCCCGTCTGCCCCGACAAGACCCCCATGCTGGGATCTGCCACCGCAAACGCCGCCCTGTTCCAGCAGTTGTCAACACCATCCACACGGTCCGTATAGAAAACCCCCGTCACCAGGCCCGCCTCGGTGTCCCAGATGTCCAGGTCCCTTCCCCGCTTGCGCATCTCGCCCTTGATATACTGCACCCGTTGACTGAGAGGCCACCAGTTCTCCTCTGGTCGTCCCAGAACGTAGTTGTCGATGCTGACGAGATCCATGCTCTCCATCCCCGCGATGTCGAAGACGCCCTCGACGTGTCCCTTCCAACTGGCCGACAACCGGTCCTCGGGGGCGTCCACGTGTTTCCGCAGGCTCGGCAGGCTCAGGCCGCCCAGACCCACCACCTTGGCCTCGCCGTCGGCGCGGCGCGCTGCCTGAAATGCGTGTTTGAGCATGGGACCGTAAACCTTCGGATGATAGTGCGGCTCGCCCCATACCTCCCAATACTTGATCCGATCCTTGTAATGACGGATGACCTGGAACACGTACTCCTCCCATTCCTCCCAATGGCCGGCCACCGTGTCAATGACTCTGCCGTCGCCGCCCAGCCAGTCCGGCGCGTAGTAAAGCGACCCAAGGATCATGAACTCCTTGTTCGCAGGCGCGTCGAGAACGTCGTCCGCCCACACCCACTTGCCCTTTTCGGGCTCAACAGAGATCCAACTCGTGACATCCGAACGTCCCACCGCCCGCAGCCACTTGATGCCCAGCTTCTTCATCCGCTCGTGCCCCAGTATGAAGCGGCTGTCCGTAGCGGCGCGCCGCGCGGGACTGTGGATCCCATACTGCGCCTTCTCGTCGAACGGCCAACTGCGGGGGAGAGGCGACACGACGCCAAAGGCCTGCTGCATGCTGACGACCTCACCGGCACGGCTGACGCTCTCAGGATCCTTGACGCTCAGGGTCATCACCAGTAGCCCGCGCCAGGGGGACAGGAAGCTCAAGTGGTCTTCGAGCCGCTTCTCGCCCTTTGTCTCCACCGTCCTATCGATCCGTTTTATTTCCCGGCCGAAGAAATCCGTGATCCGGTAGGAAAGCCCGACTGTGCGCGGCGTCGTATCCTCCGTGAATACCAGGCCGGTCGCCTGGATCGGGCGATCTTCGTAGTAGACGAGATCGCCCGTGTCCGATCGTTCGAGTTCCACGCCGCACCCGTTTGCGGTCGCCGCGCGGTATGCGGTGAGCGGGCCCGGCTCCAACTGGACAGCGTCGATCCAAACGCGAGCGCCTTCCCCGCCGTTCTTGTCCTCGTGTTCCATGATCACCTTGAAGGCGCTCTTGGGTTCCATTCTCATGCGCTGGATCGCCCCCCTGAGCATGACCATCAGGCGCACTTCTTCCGTCTTCGGATCGCGCGGCACAAACGGCGCGAGACAGTCCGGGTCCGGATCGGGCGCCGTAACGAAGCTGAAATGGTAACGTGCCCACTCGCTGGTCAATGGAAAAGTCATTCGCGCCTCAGCCGCGTTCCTGTTCCAGGGGTAACTGATCTCCTGAAGGACCTCCTCGCACCCGCTGCGCACGCTGAGCTTGAGCTTCGCCCCTTCCTCTTCCGACCGCGCGTAGACCGACACCGTGTATAGCGTGTCGGGCTTGAACGGATAGTAGATGGTTTGAAAACGCAGCGCGCGCGCCGCGCACTTGCCGTCGTAGCCCTGTGCCGTGCTGACGCCCCCGAAAGCCGTCTTGCCCTGGGTGCCGGCGTACCGTCCCAGCTCGAAACTGCTGTTGACAAGCATGTTCCCCCCGCCTCCGCCGGCGGCGCCGCCTTTGACGCCGGCCATCTCCTCCTCTCCGACAATCCGCCACGTGGTGTTGATGAAACACTGCTCGTATTCCTCGCGGCTGAGCGCCGCCGCAAATACCGACCCGATCCGGACGGCATCCCCCGGCTTGCCCGCCGCGAAGACCAGGCTCAATTGGTCGACCGGGACCCCGGATTCAATAGGCACACTGATGGTGATCCATCTATGGCTCTGTATCGAACGAGATCGCAGCCGGCGGTCCGCCGCAACGTAGAGCTCGGCATCTCCCGCAGTCCGCACTCGCGCCCTTACAAGAAAATACCTCTTCCCGCTCTTGGACTGGCCCGATAGGTCGGCCGGCAGAACGACATACACCGAGCCCTGGGTGCTCTTCCCGACAATCGCTAAACACTTGTCCCCCGGCTTCTCCCCCGCTTCAACGGCGATCTCGACCTTGGGTTTCGCGCCGTCGGCATCTGCTGCGAAGTCATACCGGTAACCCGCCGGAAGATCGTACTCGTCGAGAGTCCCCATAGAGGGATTGCTCACGAGGTTCCGCCCTGGGTCAAGCCCGGACGGCTCGCCGCCAGCCGCCGCCAGCGAGCAGCCCACCGCAAGCGCCAAGACACACCAGGCAACATGGGAAAGACGGTTGAAGCGTCGTGGTCTCATCACCAGGCTCCTTCCAGCGGTGAAACGCGCGTGGACCATGATGTAGATCCCAGGGCCAACGGTCAAGCCACCCCGTGCCACAATCCGTGTCTTCGCGTCGTCACGTCGCGCCTCCGGAGGAACGACTCGGGCTAAACCGAAGTCCCTCACCGAGCCTGCTCCTCACAGAGGCCCCGTATCAGGGGGGTCAGCGTCTCTAGTCCAGCCTCGGTGATGACAAAACCCTCTTCGAGGCGATTTGAGCCCGCCGGGTGCCCGAAAAGGCTGACATCAGTATTAACCGTCATTCCTGCCTGGAAAGGTATTTCTGTCGCTTCGTCGGGGTACGGGGATTCGGCTTCAGCCAGCCCACACCCGTGGAGCGGAGGATAGATGTCGTATTGCGACAGGTTCTTCTCGCGGAACACGTCCCGGACAGCCTTAACGAATTCCTTAGCCGGTCTACCAGCCTTCAGATGGGGGAATCCGATGTTGGCCGCCTCTATCAGCGTCCCGATAAGGCCTCTCTGCTCATTTGACGCTTCTCCAGCAACGAATGGGAACTCAGCCGTCGCCACATAACCTTCATATTGCACGGCAATGGAAACCATGACCATCTCGCCGGACTGGATGATTTTTTCCGTGGGCCGGCCGATGATTGTGTCGGCTCGCTTTCCGCTGCCGAAGACGGTGAAGACGATGGCCTCGGCGCCGGCCGAGCGTGCGGCCCCCTCCGCCTTTCCGGCAGCATACAGCTCCGTCCTGCCGGGCAGCGCATTCTCCATGAGCGCCTTATAGGCGACGCAGGCGAGTCTGCCCGCTTCTTTCAGGCACAGGATCTCCTTTTCAGATTTGATCAGTCGCATTCCTTCCAGGATTTCGTCCGCGGGAACGATCTCAACGCGCGGAACCGATGCAACGATCCGCTCGTAGATCATTTGCGGAATATCACGGCTGCCGACAAGCCCAAGTCTCTTTCCGCCCCCCATTGTCTCGCCCAGAATTTCTTCCAGCGAAGAGAAGGCCGCCAGGGGGTAATCAATCTCCTCCGGCACCGTGACTGCGAGGAACTCCTTGATGTTTCGATAGTCGTCCCAGACGCACATCTCCTTGGCATACACCTCCCCCTCGGGCGCTCCAGCGACCACTGGATCAGTCGTACGCCCGATGAATGTCGCCGCCCGCTCGAACAGCGGCCAGAAGTTCGAGACGTACCTGAGGTTCTCTTTCCGGTATTCGTCGCCATAGACCATGATGGCGTCAAGCGACCGCTTGTCCATCTCCTCCCGAATGCGAAGTACCCGCTGTTGGAACTCTTCCTGGTCAAGGAATCTCATGACGTGCTTCCTTCTTCTTTGTTCCTCTTCCGGCATGGGTTGCCGACAGGAAGAAGATACCTATTCTTTCAAGCTGACTGAAGGATCTCCCGTTGCCGGGTCACGAAATAGCGGTAGTTCTCCCAGGGGATGTCGTGAAGCAGGTCGTTGTCGAAGAACGGGATATAGCCCCCAGTGGGGAGCATTAAGGCGATCTTGTTCAACTCTTCGTCCATCGCCTCCTTGCCGGCGCTGAGGGCTGAGAGATTGATTCCGCCGCAGATCTGAAGCGTCGGAAACCGTCTTCTCACCTCGACGATGTCCATCCCCGCCCGCACCTCAAAAGGCCACATGCCGGTCACGCCGCCCTCCAGGAACAACGGGATCAACTCCCAACAGTTGCCATCCGTGTCCACGGTTATTATGTCGATGCCATTATCTCTCGCGAACGCTGTCATTCTCTTATAGCAGGGCAACATGAAATGACGAAACAGCTCAGGAGAAATCAACGGGCCGCCCCGATAACACATGTCCTCCCAGAAGTGCGCCACGTCGGCATCGACCCGCGAGACGACTTTCGCCCAGATTTCGATCCATAAGTCCGTCAGATAGTCCAGTATATCTCTTATCAGCTCCGGCTGGTCAAAGAAGGCCAGCAGCAGGTTTTGCAGGCCCATGAAGTCTCGCAGGGTCCCAAAGAAACCATACGGGAAGCAGCCGAGCTGCAAAGGGAATTCTCTGTTTCTGTACTTCTGAACAAGTTCATGCCAGTTGTCCGGGAAGCGGGCAGGGTCGTGAGGATCCAGTCTCTCCTTCAGCTTCTCCCAGTCTTCTGCATCCTTGAGGGGGTGCGCGATGAACTGCGGCATCGAGCTGGCCGGTCCCTGCTCGAATTGATCCTTGAACTGACGGAACGTGACGCCGTAGACATCTCTTATCACACGCGTATGTTCATTCTCCTCCAAGACGACTTCCTCAAAGGGCGGGCAGAATCCGAAGTTCACGGGTATCCGCTCGATGGTCAGGAAGTCAAAGTCGAAATCCTTCCACGCGTCCCTGTGCGGCATGCCCTCCTGAAGCCAACGTTGAATGGTATCCTCTGCCGGACTGAAGAAGGGCGTGAATGGCACGCGAGCACCCGGCTCAAAGCGCATAGTAGACAGATATTTCTCTCTCGCATTCATTCTTGTCGGCATTCCCAGAAGCCGCCACGAAAGCAGCTTCAGCAGCAAATGGCAGCCCAACACCTACGACGCCAAGAGCTCCACCAATGCGACGGACAGCGACGGCATCGGGATAGACAGATTACACGGCAAAGTCCCTTCTCTCGTGAAAGCCTCCCCGACTTCCACCATGGTTGTCCTGGCAATAAACGGTCCCTCTCCTTCAAGAGGGATGATAGGCTCCTGCGGGACATGACCGTAGTTTACAAGAACGTAGGCGAGCGATCCGTCCGGGCTTCGCCACGCGCTGCAAAGGACTGACGGATAGCGGTGTATTCTGGCCGCGACTGGCGCGCCCTTCAGGAGATCGTGCGTCCACCCCTCGTTGGTGAATACCCGCTCGGGAACGTTCCCAATCGTCGCCGGCCGCTGCATCTGTCCCAGAATCAGGTACTTCCCGCCCTTTCCGCGCCGCAGTTTGTTAGCGCGACGCATGAGCGTGATGCAGGACTTCTGGTCGAGCAGCGTGCGCTCCCACATGACCTGGTGTCCTCGGTTAATTCTCCCCTTCTCACGCAGCACTATCTGGAATCCATCTCCCCTGACGCAGGCAAGCGCCGTCTTCAGCAGCAATGCGTCCGGGTCATTAATCATGGTCAGGTTACTGTCAAACTTCTGGATATACCCGTGATAGAGGAAGTTGTAGAGCGGGATAGGCTCACCGCCCAGCTCAAACAGCGTGTGGTTCACGTCTTCCGCTGCATCATAATACGGGATAAACGGCTCAGCCACAGGGCCCTCCGGGAGGAGAATGATCTCGCGGCCACTCTCCGCGCAGAGGGTCCGGGTCGCCCCTAGCAGATCTCTCATCTTGTCTGTTTGCCATATGCCCGGATATGCAGGATGCTTATGATTCTTCGCGTAGCAGGCGAATGACTCCCCTCCTCCATTTTGATCGTAGAAATAGAGGAAATCGCAACCGTATTCTATGAGCAGCTTGACCTGGCGCAGGACCATTTCTGTTGTTAAAGGTTGACCGGCGCAACACGGCATGCTCGTGCGCCACTCCGAATCCCACCTCTCAACCCACGGTTCGCCGTTCTCATGACGGCAGACAATTTCCTCGCCGTGATTGTCCCGAAAGAACGCGGAGCCGTCATACCCCGCCTTGTGGTGCGCTGTCACCCAGCGGGTCCCGTTCGCACACACGCCGCCGTGCCACCCCCGCTTGGCAATCGCATCAAAAAACCGCCTGAACTCCTCTTCGCCTCCAAGCGGAGGATAGGCATCAGGCGCTGTCCACGGGGCGTTCTTCTCCCAGCAATAGAGCAACGGGGCCAATGGCGATTCGAGTTGGCTGGCCAACCGGTCCAGGTGAGGCAGACTGTTTGAGAGAGGCATATAGTCCGGATTAGCCGAAGGGCTCTCTTGACAGTCATAGTGAGTGCGCAGCAGGAATGTTGTGACAATTGGCGAATCTGGCCGCCATGACGACCTATCCCCCGGCAGCGGCGTCTTGCACCACTGCTGCGCGTGAGCCCATTGGCGATAGATTTCGGCCGCGGCGTACCAATCGCCCTCAAAGACACCGAGCACGACTGGGTAGCTGAGAGCATCCCGCTCGCCTTCGGATCCTCGGAAGTGAACAAAGGTCAGGCGGACGGCTTCGCCAACCTGAAAGGGCGCGATAATCTTGACGCGGCCGTCGCCATCATGGGCCGCGCAATAGAGTCCAGCCTTATCGTTGTAGTACGCCATAAGTTGTGCAGCAACAATGCCTGGATAACATGTCTCCCTGCCGGTCTCCGAGGTTAGACTCGGAATGTTGTCTCGGCGCAGGCTCTCGGGAAGCGGGCGGTTGCCGATGTCGAAGAGAGCCCCATTGCTTCTTGACCAGAGCAGCCTCTCGGAGCCCGCCTTGTCCGAGAGCCTGGTCGGCACTATAACGCATGGAAAGTCGATCCATTCCAGCAGTTGTCCCGTGTGATTCTCGACATCAATTGTCCAATATGTCAGCGCTTCATCCTTTGGACAACGGATCTGGACGTGTGCGCTGATGAGCTGTCCTGCAAGCCGCTTGAAGTCAAGGCGAAGATTCGTCTCGTTTTCATCCTCCTGGCGAATGCAGCACGTTGTCGCCGCCTGCAATGCCGACACGTGAGTGGCTCCGCCGGTCTCTTCCCTGAGCCGGATCCTGAAAAGTGGGCGGTGCCCGCAGAGGGGATGGAGAAACTCCTGCTGGGGCTCCCGGGACGCGAAAGAGACGAGAGAGCCCGTCTTATTGTCCAGGGCGAGTGCGTATCTTGATGTGGTTACAGATATCGTGTCACGCTTCATCGCCGTATCCCTTTGCCGTTTCGGGCCCCTCCACGGACAGCGTTCACAGGATCGTTGTATCGGTCGCAATCTCGAAGATCGCCAGGCTCCGAGGCGCGATTGTGACATCCGCGAGGTCGGCGGGCGCGTCCGTCATCCATTCGGTCGCGCGCGCGACTTTGATATCCGGGTCCTTGAACGCCACGCTTCCTTGCCACTCGCTGTCCGTGTGATTGGCTAGGGTCAGGATCAGCATATCCTTCTTGTCGGTCAGGTTCGCCAGGTAATGGACGGGGGGGCCGTCCACCGTGAAGGGCATGAAACTGGCTAGGTACTCGCCCAGCACGTCCTTGATCCCCTCCAGGATGTCGCACTGCTTGGACACGTCGTTCGTGCACGGCACCCGGCAATGAACGCACACTTCCTCCTCGATGGTCGCCAGCGTCGCGCCCGCCATGATCCTTTGCTTGATCGCGCCGTTGTATGGACAGTCCCAGTTGCGCTCGTCGAAGAATTCCGTTCGGCTGCAAAACGTGCACTCGGGGTTCCGGCCCGTGACATTCTGAGACGCAAGCCCCAGCTTCCTTTCGCGTTCCGCAACGTCGGTCATCCAATAGTCTGCGGCCACCACAATCACCCGTCCGCCGCCGTACTGGTTGACCGTGACGAGAGGGTGCCCCTCCCCGCTCTCCAGGAGCACTTCCGCGCCGATCGTCTCGACCTCGTGGTATGTGTAGGGCGCCTCACGGAACTCCCTCTCCGCGCGTCGGCTCTTTGTGCTCCTGAGGCGTCGGCCCGGCACGCGCACGCCGAAGAATGGCCCATCGTGTCCCACGATGTCGTTGCAGCCGACCACGAGGTCCCCCCCCTCTCGAACGTAGTCCTTCAGCGCGGGCGTTACCTCTCCATTTTCGCCCAGCAGGATGATGGCATTGTAGCGCCTCAGAACCTGAGGATCGGCGTTGGACAACAGCACGTCGAAGATGTCGCCGTACGGCGTCGGCACGAACGTGCCCGTCCCGTCGCGGTGGTACGAACCCTCCTCGTATCCGGGGAAGACCCACCGGAAGAAATTGTCGATCTGATGGTCCCCCTTCTCATACGGGAACACGTTCCAGGTCAGTCTCCGCTCGCCCAGGTACTGGTACCCGTGTTTGGGCGCCAGCCACCCGTTGTAGAAGTCCAGCATGATCGCAACCGGGCTGTAGTTGACGCCACGGTCCGGGTGCTTTCGGGCCCACTGCCTGCCATTGACGTGCAACTCTCCTAGCTCGGACAAAGGCGGGGGGTTTGCCTCCTCGCCGCTTAGGTAGCGGCGTTCCGGCCGGGCGAAAACCCCGGCCTCAATCTGGTGTAAGCAGGTGCCGTACATGTAAGCTAGAAACCAGATGCGTCGCGCTAGGTGCGTGGGCGTGCCGGTGCCCAGACCGACCTCGTGCCCGTCCGCCCGTGCGCATCTCGCTCCGGACTCCGAGGGATACGAAAAGCCCCATCTGCTCCAGACCGACATGTTCGTCATGATGAGAAGACCATACTGCCTGGACGCCCCCCGGATGAAGGCGAACGCAACTTGGTGGTTGATCAGGATCAGTGCTAGTTCCGCGCCGATGAGCCGCGCGCCTTCGAGCTCGCAGTGGTAGTGGGCTAAGTTGCAATGGATCCCGGGGCTCAGATAGCCGTGCAGCCCCACCTCGAACGTTCTCATCCACCTGCGGAAGTCCTTGTACGCCTCCTTGCGATCGCGGAAGTGGTTGATCGCGAGGTGTTTCTTGAAGGAGCTCTCGATCCTTGGGAAGGTGTCGCCGACGCTGCAATAGAAATCATGGTCTGTTTCATCGTCGCGCTTGGCTCTGGTCCTGGCGGCGTATTGGCCCAGGTATCTGCCTCCCATCTCCCCGACGTGGTGGCCGCCAAAGGATCTCCCCGCATTCTCCAGGAGCCATTGGTGCGTGGCCGAAGGGACGTTGGGCTCAGGCATCTCCCTTCCCTTGGAATAGGGCAGGTTCCCCCAAACGTCCGCGATCAAGATGCCCCTCTTCACGAGATCCAGGACGGCATCCTTGCACCTCTGGATCTCCGGCGTGTCCTTGCTGAAATCCGCTATCTCCGCGTTCTCCAAGTGGTGCTCGCCTGACGTTATCTTCCCCTGTGCCACCGTGTAGATCTCCACGGAGGCGTGTATGGCGTCGCCGAGCTTGCCGTGATCGAAATACAGCTCCCTGGCCTTCGGGTCCCGCACGTCCGCTTCAAATTGGACCGCTGCCCTGAAATGGGTGCCCAGGTCCTGCCAAGTGACCGGGTCTTCCTTCTTGGACCATTTGCCGGGGTCCACTGGCGCACGACAAGCCTTGTCCAGTCTCGCTCTCAACGTCACTCCCCTCTCTTCCCACGAGTGCTTTTCTTCTCGTCGGATGTGTCCTTTGGCCGTTCGCGCATCGACAATGGGATCGGATGTCTAAGCACGTGATGGTGCCATTGCACGCCCGTGTGGTACATCCTCAAGCGGTTGAGCAACGTCTGACCGCTCGCTCGGACGCGCATTCGCAAATCATCCCCCTCGTACACACAGGCGGTCTCCCCAGCGGTCAACGGCAGGAACGCCCTTGCCGCGCCGGATGCTCGCGGCACCCGGCAAAGGAGGACCTCCTTCCGAGACCCGGACGCGAAAATCTCCATCGGGCCGCCGCTGTACTCGATGTGCAGGCATCCGGCTGATGGAAGCGGACGCGATTCCGGAAGTCCGATCTCCCAGTCCCGGTCCAGTTCTCCGGGCCCATCGATCTCGCAGATCTGAACGAGAGGCGTTTCGCCGTGAACGTTCTTAGGCACCCACGTGCTCCACAGATCTTGGCCGATGATACTGAACAAGCGGTATCCGACGTACACATCCGCCGGATGTCCCGAGGTCCCTCCCACGACGAAATGAAGGACCCCGCTGTCGTCGCGTCCTTCTATGTTCTCGTGGAAGTGCGCGGTGATTGTCAAGGCGAGGTAGTGTCCGTCAAAGGCCCGCAGGACTTCCGCGCTGTTGACGATGTCTCCGGGCTGAGCGAAGGGCTGGTGAAAGGGATGGTGCGCCACCAGGAGGATGGGCTCGGCGGGCCCGACATCCGTCAGCTCTTTCTTCAGCCACTCGATCTGGTCGGCGCCGACCACGCCCCACCCGCCTTTACCTCCGTTGCCGTTCATCGAGGAGTTCACGATGATCCAGTGCCAATCGTTCACCTTCTTGTGATACACGGTTGGCGACCCGGTGTGCTCGGTGAAGTCATCGCAGGCGATGCGATGGGCCGCGGGATCGGTGCTCTCGCCCTCGTGATTGCCCATGGCGTAAAGAACGGGCGCCCTGGACCGCCGGATGATCTTCATGAATGGACCGTACTCGTCCTCGTGACCCCAGTTGCCTGATGTGACGAGATCGCCTGGCACGAGCAGGAGATCGGGCTCCACGTGGTTGACCTGATCCATGGCCCAGGAAAAATTGTGGAATGCGCGTGTACTCTCCAGAGGAAGCCGGCTCTCGCCCGTCTCATCCGCCACCCGGTATCCGATGTGCGTGTCGGCGATGACCGCAAAGAACTGGCAGGGAGCCGGCGCCTGTGATGGTCCACAAAGAGCGGATCTCATGCGTTTCGACCTTCTATTGAGCGCCGCCGGCTCCTGCAATCGACAAGGTCTTCGTCCGTGCCCCGGTTTGGGCAGACCCTCACTCGGCCGCGCTCGGGGCGCGCTTGATGACCAGCGTCACGTCGTCGAAGCAAACCTCTCCCCTGACACGATGCAAGGCGGGGCTGACGCGGCATACGGTCGAACCTTCAACGGTTCGATCCGTTTCCGACGGGACCGGGTACTTCGCCGCATACTCCTTCCACTCCGACGTGATGCTTTGGTTGGTCAGGGGCATATACTGCGCTCCAGGCACGTTGTACAGGTTCGTGATCTTGCCTTCCTTGTTGAGCCCGTACTGATAGAACTCAACCGTGAATCCGGCGTCCTCGCCGCCTTTGGCCCACATCGACAGGGTCACCTCATCGCCCGGCTTCACCCTCACGTCCGAATAGGGCCAGTTGTAGTAGTAAACGCGTCCACCCGTCAGCTTGAGGAAATTCTTCCCCGAGTGGGCCTTCTCCTCGTCTGTCACGATCTCCATCTTCCACTTCTGCTCGCCGGCGTCTTGAGGATGCCACCCTACTGCCTTGACGACGGGGTCGGGGAGATCATCGTGTCCGTCCTTCACCCACCTGCGGTACTCGTCCTCGTACTTCGTCACCGTTGCCGTCTTCTCGAAGCCGCCGTTGATGTCGTGCGTCTCCGCCTCCGCCTCCGCGGCACAAACCTGGAGGGAAAACACGAGACACAATGCTCCAGGTGCAAGCCATATCCGCCCCAACAGCTTCCGCTTGTTCTCGGACATCCCTCTTCTCCTTTCCGAATTCAGAGGTGTGCGGGGTTTTCTTCAATCCACCAGCTGCAGCCGCCCGAAGACCGACGCGTCGCGATGCGCGTCACGCGTTCCCGCCCAGTTCATCTGCGTCTTGCGGTTCGCGGCGGAGTCCGTGTCGTCCACCGCAACGTCGAACCCGATCACCTGCCCCTGTCCTAGACCGCCGGGAAGGAGATCCCGCACGGGAATCGCTCCTTCGACGAAGTAACCTGCATCCGTCACCGAGGAGGCGGCCTTCATCCCACTGACGATATTCCGTCTCGACGCCGGCCCGACGCTGGCCGACGGATGCTCGGCGGTCGCGGGCGTCACCAGGATCTGCCCCACTAGATCATCATACTCCGGGATGACCTGTTTGGAACGCTCCCGGACATCAAGAAATACCTCCACGCAGTCGCCCTCGTAGCACTGCGGCTTTCCCCGGTACGGGTTCTCGACGACCACGTCGTCCTTCACCAGAACCGCCCAGTAGAAATTGTCCTCGTCCCATGCCGTATACAGTCGGTAGGAAAGGTCGCCTTCGCCGTTCCATGCCTTCTGAACCCCTGCCGGCAGTCCGGCGACAGGCTGGCCGATCACCACTTGGCTCACGGTCTTGACCTCGAACGGCTCCACGCCTTGCCAGTCTTCCATCTTCCCGTCGATGCGGATTTTAGCGCGTTTGGACGGCCTGATGGGGTTTTCCTTTTGCGATGTCCGGGTTTCTTTCGCTGCCTCCTCCCCCGTCGATTTCCCAAACAGGAACGACCAGTCCTTGAGCTTCTGCTCCCTGCCGGAACGCTTGCCGCTCTTGAGGATCTCGACGAAGCGGTCCATGCTCACGCCTTTTCCCCTGATGTAGGCGAGGTCGGAGGTGAGCGGGATGCTGATCCGGCCGCCCTCCCTCTTCACGCCGTAAAGCGGGTTGCTCATGATGTCGAAGAGCTCCAGTTCGCCTTCCGAACACGCTGCACTGAGCGTTTCAGCAGCACTCTCCGGGTCGCCGATGAGCCGCCAGTACGCCGCTACGGGCGTGTCTTCCTGATCGTATACGTAGCAGCGCACGTCCTTCCCGTAGTCTATCTCGGTGACGGACTTCGCCCGGTCCAGCATCAACGCAGCAGCGCCCCAGGCGGCGCAATGCGCCTTCGGGCTGTGGTCGTACTCATAGAGCACGCCCGCATTCCCATCCATGTTGCCGGGCCCGCAGGAATTGAAATGGTAGAACGTCTTCTCGCATCCGTGCGCGAGGTACACCGCTAAAGTCTGCGCCATCCAGTTGGCCCCGGTCCTGGGATCCATCACCCACGAGAGGAGACCGATGTGCCCTCCGCTTGCGCCGATCTCACGATTCCAGAAGTTGTCCGCGCCCGCTAGGCGATCCGTGTAGAAAAGGTCGCAAGCCCCCGCCGTCTCGCTGTCCCAGATCGGCAGAACCTTCCCTCGCTTCGCCATCTCGTCCCGGAAAAACGTGAGCCTCTCGCTCATCGGCCACCAATTCTCCTCGGGCCGCACGACATAGTAGCCGTGCACGCTGATCATATCAATGTTCGCCACTCCCACCCGGTCCAGGACTCCCTTCACATACGGCTTGTACCCGTCGCACACGGGGTCTGTATGCGAGTCCAGGTAAACCGGGCTGTTGGGATGCGTAAGACCTCCAAAAGCCGCCACCTTGCATTCGGGGTCCGCCCTCTTGGCCGCCCGGGCGGCCGTCTCCAGAAGCTTGGAGTAGATATCGATGCTCGGATGCGGCTCGTTCCATACCTCCCAGCACTTGATCCGCCCCTTGTAGTGGCTGACGACCTGGAAGACATACTCCTCCCACTCCTCCCAATGGCCCTGCACGTCCATGATGTGCCAGCCGCCTCCCAGCCACGAGGGAACCGTATACAGACTCCCAAGGATGCGGAACTCCTTCTGCGCCGGGTGATCGAGCGTCGCGTCGTCCCATTGCCACTTGCCCTTCTCCGGTTCCACGTAAGCCCAGCTTAACGTGTCCCCGGCGCCGCCCATGTACCGGATCCACTTGACCCCCACTTTCCTCATCCGCTCGTATTCGTTGGCCCAGATGCTCTCCCATCCCTCCATGTGGACCCGCCGCGCTGGGCTGTGTATCCCGTAATGGGCCTCCTCGTCAAAGGGCCTTCCGCGGGGCTCGCGGGAGAAAGCGCAGAAAGCCTGTTGGAGGCTCTTAACCTCGCGTGCGCCTCGGGTGCTCTGAGGGTCGTTCACCGTCACGGTAATGCAGTGAAGGCCGCGTCCAGGGGACGCGAAGGAGAACTTGTCCTCGATCGTGGTGCTCCCGCCCGTTGCGACGGTCCTTTCGATCTTCCTCACCGGCCTCCAGAAGAAGTCCGTGATTTCATACTTGAGCGCGAGCTCCCGTGGCGTCGCGTCCTCCGTGCAGATCTTGCCTGTGCACTCGATCGTCTCGTCATCGTAATACACGTAGTCATTGGTCTCGGAGCGCTCCAGGTCGATCCCCGCCGTATTGACGGTCGCTGTCCCGTACCCGGTCAAGGGCCCCTGCTCCAGTTGCACGCAGTCGATCCAGACGGGGATGCTCTCCTGAGGGTCCGTTTCATCTACCGATAGGTCGAACGCCCTCCTGGTCTCCATCATCACCTTGAATGCGCTCTTGGGATTCATCGCGAAGCCGCGCATGTCGTCCGTCGCGATCAGGTACATGAGCCGGATCTTCTCCGCATCCTGGCTTGCCGGCCTCATCGGCTTGAGAAACTCTCGATCGGGGTCCGGCGCGGTCATGAAACTGAAGTGATATCGTTGCCAGTCCGTCGTCACGGGGAAGGTCACCCGCGCTTCGGCCCGGTTCGGATTCTCCGGATAGGTGATCCGCCCCACCGCCTTGTTGCATCCGCTCACCACCCGCACCGTGAGCTTCGCGCCTTCCTTTTGGCCCTTGGCGTATACGGACATCGTGTAGAGCCTCTCTGGCTCGAAGTGATAGTAGATCGTCTCGAACCCGCGGCCCGAAGCTCCGTACCTTCCCTGGTAGTGTTGCTCCGAGTTCAGGTCGTTCCCGCCCCTGGATATGCGAAACACCTGTCGGCCCGCATGGGGACCCAACTCGAAGTCGCCGTTGACAAGGACGTTTCCCTGGGCTTCGCTGCTCGAGGACCGCGCTCGAGCGGCTGCTTCCTCATCGGGCACAATCGGCCATTCGTCATTGACGAAGCATTTCTGATACCCCTTCTGCGAAAGCGACTGCGCCGAAACCGAATCTACCCAGATGGCGTCGCCCGGTTGCGTCGCCGTCATCACCAGGGCCAAGTCGGTCACCTTGAACGTGGGCTCGATGGGCGCGTCCGCCTCTATCCACCGGTCGCTCTGCATGGACTGCGACCGGGTCCTGTTCCCGTTTACGGCAAGCGCGACTTCTGCGCCTCCTGTTGTCTTTGCCTTCCACCTCACCAGGAAATAACGCTTGCCGCTCTCGGGTTGGTGTGAGAGATCGGCTGGGAGAACGACGCCGACTTTGCCCTTCCCGTTCTTACTCGCGATCTTGAGACACTTCTT
>JAZDKG010000082.1:0-35348 GCA_043803205.1 Planctomycetota bacterium | reverse complement strand
TTGGCGAGGCGCGTCCGCAGCAGAGCAAGAAGGTCCACGACCAGGACCTCGCAGCGTCGCGCCGCGCGCCGCACACGGTGGTCAAAGATGTAAAACGCCGCCACACAAGGAATTGCCACGATAAGTCCCTCGCAGGTGGTGACCAGCGCCTTGGCGATAGGCCCGGCGAGGTTCTGGGGGCTGGGGGTTCCCGCACGGGAGATCTCCCCGAACGCCTCAATCATCCCGATCACCGTCCCCAGGAGTCCGAGCATCGGGGCCACATTGGCGATGACGGACAGATACCCGACCCTGTGCAGCAGTCTCATGCTCTCGAGGCGGCCAGCCTCCTCGATTCGGCCCTCCATCGTCTCCAACCCCGCCGAGCGCTCCACGAGGCCGGGGAGAAGGACGCGCGACAGGAACGTGTCTTCCTGCCGGCAGCGTTCCTCGGCCGTTTTAAGCGCTCCGCTGCCGAACAGTTTCTCGAGGTCCGCTACGAGCGAGGAAGGGACCATCCGGCGCTCCCGGAGGGTGATGATCTGTTCGAGGATCAGCACGAGCGCCACGCAGGAGAGTATCAGGATCACGAAGCCCGTGAGACCGCCCGCCCGGATGAGCGTCCAGGTATTGTGCATCGGGAGGTCGGCGCCGCCTTCCTGGGCGGCGGCGAGGGCGGCCCAGAGGGCCGCGCCCGCAATCCCGATCGTCAGCGCTGCGGGGTGTTTAGCCACCGCGAAGCCGCCTCACACGTCGGACAAAAGACAACTCACCCGCGGCGGGTGAGTTGTCGTCGAACCTCGAGCCTGCGCGTCGTCGGCAGACGCCTACTTAATCTTTCTCTCCTCTTCCTCCTGGATGAGGATCGTAGGCTTGACCAAGAAGTATCTTGTCTGCTTGTCACGCGCGTGGACGTCGGCGATGAAGAGCCTTCGCAGGATCGGGATCTTGCTCAGGATGGGGATGCCCGAGACGGGGTCCGATTCCCGCACGACGGCGAGCCCGCCGATCAGCAGCGTCCCCTCGTCCGGGACGCTTACGGTCGTCTCGATGTCGAACGACGTCTCGATCGGCAGCGAGATGTCGATGAAAGCGATCTCGTTGCCCCCGGTGATGATCGGCACCGACTGTGTCTCCTCCGAACTGAATTCGAAGGACGGTGAGACGTTGAGCTGGACGTACTTGCGGTCCGCGCTCACGAACGGCTGGACCGTGAGTTCGACCGAGTCCTCCCGGGTGGCGGTCTCGGGCTGATAGCTCGTGGCGCTCTCGGCCACGAGGGCCGAAAAGCCGCTGATGTACGTCGTCGTCGTGTCGAACGAGACCGTGACCTCCTGGGTGTTGAACGTCGTGATCAAGGGGGCCTGGGAGATGATCGATTCGTTGGACTGCTGCGCTGCCGTGATCAGCATAGTGGTCTGAAGGTCGTCCAGGAAATCGATCCGGGCCGCAAAGCCGCCCGAGGTCTGCAGGAAAGGCGTCTGGAGGAAGAAATGCTGGATCGGGCTGATCTCGCCGTACGCCCACGTCTGCGAGCGCAGGATATCGCGCGACGTTTCGGGATCCGCCCAGAAGTTCCCCGTCGGGTCCTCCGAGCGGAAGCCCAGGGGCCAACTGACGCTCACCTGCTCCACGAACTGGTCGCGCAGGTCGAGGAACCGGCCCTCTATGGTCACGTGCAGGGCGCGCGTGGCGCGGAGGTCCGCAAGGAGATCCTGGACTTTCTCCTGGATCTCGAGGGGAGCGGTCACGATGAGATGTCCGCCCAGGGGGACGATGGAGTTCTGGCCTTCCGACCAGATGTCCGGTTCGACGAGCTCCTGGATGAGATCCGCGATGCCGCCGGAGTCACCGACGCCGCCGCCACCCCCGCCGCCACCCCCGCCGCCCAGTCCTCCCCCGCCAGCGGCACCGCCCCCACGGGCGCCGCCACCGCCGCCACCGCCGCCGCCGCCACCGCCGCCGAAGCCCCCGGTCAGCCCTCCGCCGCCCCCGCTGCCGGAGCTACCGTATGTCGGGGCCAGGAGGTCATTCACGTCGTAGACGTACCGCTCGGCCTCGAGGATCTGGCCCTCCTGCGTGGTGATGAACAGAACGCCGTTCTGGATCGACCATCGAAGCTGAGTCAGCTTCATGATGAGGTCGAGCGCGTTCTTGATCGTCACATCGTTGAGTTTCAGGGTGACCCGGACGTCCTCGAGGGACCCGAAGGTAAGCTCAATTCCCTGGACGTCGAGCACGATGTTGAGCCCGGCCGACTCGAGGATTTTTTTCACCTCGGTCACGGGAGCGTCCACGAAATCGAAGCTGATTTTCTGCTGCATGCGCTGCATGATCTCGCGCTGCTCTTCCGTCGGCCCGCGCGAAACAAGCTGTCCCGAACCCCGGCGTTCCTTCTCTGCCCAGTTTGGGGGGAAACGCAGGATCTGGTGATAGGGGATGATCTTCTCTTCCACGTCGAGCATCAGGAGATGCCTTTCCCTGTCCTTGGTCTCTCGGATCCCCTCCTCCTGCTTCCATCGCTTGCGGAGGCTGAACGTGTCGATGAGCCACTTGGCCTCGGGATCGTGGGGATCCTTGTCCAGGACCTGCTGGAGGACGGCGACCGCCTCGTCGAACTGCTCCTCGTGAATGAGCGCCCACGCCCGGTCCTTGAGCGCCGCCACCTCGCGGGCCCGGATCTGTTTTTTCTCTTCGATCTGCTGTTCCGTTTTTTCGCGCGCGCTTTGCTGTCCCAGCTCGAACTGCGCTCTCTCGTATTCGAGCTTCTCGGTCTGCGTCTGTTCGAGCAACGCCTTCGATTTACTCTCGAAGGACGCCGCCGTCTCGGGAGCGAGGATCTCCTGGATCTTCAGGCGCGCCAGCACTCTCTCGAAGTGGCCGATGGCGGTGGCATAGTCATAGCGCATCCGGGCCTGCTCGCCGAGCGAGAGGAGATTCGTGAGCTTGATCTCCTCCTGCTTGCGCCGGACATCTTCCTCCTTTTGGATGTCCAAGACCGCCGTCTGCTCGTCGGCGGCCACCCCGACGCGCTCCTTGGCCAGCCTCAGGTACTTCTGCGCCTGCGGATGGAACGGATCTTTCTGCAGCGTGCGCTGGAAGACCTCGATCGCCTCGTCGTATCGCCCTTCCTCGTAACGGGACAGCCCCGTCTCGAACTGCACCTGGGCTTCTTTCTCCGCCTGCTGCTGCGCCACGAGAAGGCGCTGGAATTCCGCGTCACGGCTCTGGGCGAGCTGCCCGTCGATGTCCTTGAGATATCTTTCCAGCTCCTTGGAGATCCAGGGCCCCAGGTCCAGGTCCTTTTCCACCGACTGGCGCTTCACTTCCACGAAGACAGCGCGGGCCTCCACGAGCTTGCCGCCCTTGTGGAGCTCCTCCCCCTGATGGAATTTAGCCTTAAGCTGTCCCAGTTCGGAGGTGTCCTCCACGGCTTCCCGCGTCGCCTCCGGGGGGGGTTGGGCCTCGAGGGCACCTTGCGCGGGCGCGGCGGGGGCACCCTCGTCGGCGGGCACGCCGGAACACGCAAAGACCGTCAACAGCGCGATGAACAAGAACCATTCCAGCCGTGCGAGGCGCTTTGTCATTGCTTGCTCTCCTCCCAGCTTGCGGCAAACAGACCGGTTCAAGATAATCCGACAACCTGCAAATGTCAACCGCAATCGTTTATCTGGGCCTAATCGGTTCTCCGGGGGGCAGGCCCGGCATTCCGGGTCCCTCATACCCCATGGGGCCACCTTCCATGCCGGGCTCGCCGCCGAAGGTGTAGTCACTGACCATGCCGAAGGCACGTGCGAAGTCCCGTCGCATCGCCTCCGCCTCGTCGCGGGTCATTTTATAGTATTCTTTGAGCCGCTGCAGCCGGTCCACGACCACGATCTTGTATGCGCGCCGCGCGAAACTGCGCATGACCGTCGTCGTCTCCCCTTTTCTCGTCGGGACCTCAATCTCCGTCGCCAACGGCACGATATCCAGAAGGATCATCCCCGTGGAGAAATCCATTTCCTTTGTAACCGTATCGAACTGACCCGCCCCAAGCTCAGCATCGGGACGTGCGGCCCCGCGCGAGGGCGATCTCGTCGTCCGTCGCGAGTCCCCCCCCGGGGAGGCGGCGCCCCCTCGCATTCCCCGTCCCTCGCCGGGCGCCCTCACGTCGCGAGGCGCCCCCCCCCGGTCCTCGAGCGATCGTCTGGCGGTCGGCGCCGCGCCGCCCGCGGCGGTCCTCCTCGGGTCGTACATGTCCTCCTCGCCGGGTCTGCGCATGTCCCCCGGGCTCCCGGGTCCGGTCAGATATCCGGGCATCATCCGCTCCTCCGGACCCCCACGCATGTCGTACAGCTTCGGGACCTTCACGGAGACCGTTTTCCGGTAGCCGATCTCCTGACCCGCCCGCACGGAGAACTGATCCGTCGCCTCCTCAATATCTCCCCGCTCGTTAACCGTCCACTTGTAGACGATGATGGAACCCTCGTCCGGCGTGCCGCCCATGCATGCGATGAGGACGTCGCTCTTGACTTCCACAGCCTGTTCGAGAGCGGCCGTCTCCTTCTTGAGAACGTCTCCGACCTTGGGTCGGTTCGCGAACTCCTCCGCAGAGAAGTCCTCGGGGTTCTTCGGCTGAACCACTTGCAGCACTTCTCCCACCGCCTCCAGTCTGTAAACGTACTTGTACTCGGGATAGACGCCGCGGTCCAGGTATTCGAATGCCACGGCCAGCGCACGCACGGAGCTTTCCCCCGGGCGGGGGGCGCCTACAGTCTCCGTCGGCATGTATGCCTCGTCCATCCGAGGCGCCCTCGACGGCACCGCGTATTCGCCGACCGGAGGCGCACCAGGACGTTCCATCCCCACTCCCAAGCCCGGCGGCAGACCCGTCATGCCCCCCCGCTCTGTCGGCATCGCCGACTTTGGCACTAGGGCAACGGGGTCCAGAAGCTCCCCATTCACCTTCTGGAAATCATCGCTATCGGCCAAGCTGCGATAGAGGTTGAAGCCTTGAATCTTCACGACACCCGCGCTCGTCACCTGATACAGTTTCTGCGCCTCTTGCGCCCCTGCGCGCGGCGCTCCGGCCGCGGCCCTCGCCCCCTCTCCCCCAACGCCGAGGGCGGCCATTTCGCTCTCGCCCTTCATGCTCCAGTCCTTGGGACCGGCCCATCGAAGCATCACCGCCCCCGGAAGACCATCGGCCGTGAGTCCCAGGGGAGCGAGAAATCTCAACTCATCGGGCTTAATCCCTTTCGGACGCGGCTCCGTAATCCAGGAATCCTCCGAGAACTTCCAATCCAGGGCGGGTTTCCCAAGCGGATGCTCCCACGCCTGCTGGACGTCGCTCAGCCAATCCCGCTCCACCATCTCCTTGTACGGCGTGAAGATACCGGGGGGCGGATCCTCTTTCGCGGTGGTTTCGATCTTCTGCCTCACCTGATTGATCATCGCGTCCAGATCAGGCAGTTCCGGAACCGGGACCCCCCCTGCCAGGAGTCGCCATAGAAGGAAAAGGGCCAGCACTGCCAGGCCGAACTTCTCGCCGTGCCGGATTAAGAGGGTCTTGACATCCAAGAACTCGCGCTCCTCAGCTGCCCTTCAGGGTGAGCCTTCAGGGTGAACCCTCGGGTTTCTTCGCCGCTACTCCCTCAGGCCAGTCCACGAAAAGCCGTCCGTCCATCTTCACGTCGACCAGGGGCACCTCGACGTCCTCGACGGGCGTCCTGGACTTCCCCCAGTCTACGAAATCCACGCGCGGGTCCAACCCCCTCATCTCCACGATCTTCCCGATCAACACATCGATGTTGCGCCAGTCCATCACCGTGTCGATGGAGAAGCTGAACACGTACTTCCGTGTTTGGGGATCCGATACGGGCATTCTCCCGGGGCCTTCCTCCCCCGTCCGCCTCTGCGCCATGACGGCTCCCATACGGTCCTGCGCGGACACCTCGCCGGGCATACGGCCGGGCCCGAAGTCGCCCGGCGACCCGGCACCGGGTATCCCCCCCGGCATCCCGCCGGGCCCCCCCCCCTCCCATGTCGTAACCGCCCGGCATTCCCTCCCCAGGCATTCCGCCACCGGGCATCCCGCCCATCGTTCCGCCGCGCGCCGCCTGCAGTTTTGACGAATCCAGGTACAAGACCTGGACCGATTTCATAAACAGGTACAGGTCGGGCACGTCTTCCTTCGCGCGCAGGAGCATCTCGCAGAAGGCCGCCGTGATGTTGAGGTGCGTATTCGCGTCGACGATCTCCTTGTTCGTCGGGATCTTCTCCCCCCACGAAATCGTCTTGATATAGGCGCCGACGTTCCCGCCGCCGGACCGCTCGGCCTTGACTTGCTCCCCCGGGGAGAGCAGCGGGAGCACCAGTTCATTATAGACCCGGACGACCACGTCCGGATACAGCTCCCGATACTCGATGCGCTGCATCTGATCGCTCGTACCGTCCAAGTACTTCTCGCCCCAGTCAGGCGACTGGGTCAGCCAGATGTTGAGGATATTGCGTTTTCTCCCCTCCAGGAAGCGGTTCACCTGACTCTCATGGCCCCGGGCGCGGAGGATCGGCTCCTGCAGCCCCTCCGCCCATTTCTCGTTGGGGATCTCGGTCTTGCGGAGCAACCCGTCGAGCTGACCCTTGGCGCTGTCGATTTTGCCGAGGATCTCCCGCGCGCTTTTCTTGTGCGGCACGACGAGAAAGAGATAGAGCCCCCACACGACGAGAATGATGACCCCGGCCGCAATCCAGTAGGCGTATTCTTTCAAGAACCGAGGCATTCTCTCGTCTCCTACCGAGCCGCGTCAGCGGCCCCGGGGGCGGACTGGCCGGGGACGGTCTGTGCGTCACGGACGCCCGGGGCGGCGCCTGTCGCCTCTTCCGAGGCCTGTTCTTTTCCGGAGGTTGGGGCACCCGCCACGACGGTCGCGCTCCCCTGCGCGCCGCCCTCCCCTGCGACCGCCTCTCCGGCGGGACGTGTCTCCGGGGCTTTCTCTTTCTCCTTTTGCCAAGCCAGCGTCGCGTCCTTCTTCGAAGGATCGTAGATGAACTCAACGGTGAAACGCGTATACGGCACCTCGAAGATCCTTCCCTCGGTCTTCGGCTTGGCGGGCGTGACGCTCTGGGCGCCGGGACGGACTTCCCTTCCTCCGACACCAGTCCCAGAGCCCGGAAGCATCGGAGCGCGCTCTCCTCTGGTCGGCGTTCTTCTCGCGGGAGATCCCTCCCCCCCGATCACCTCGGAGAACCCAAGGGTCCCGCTGGTCCCCACGGCCTCTCCAACCACGACGCCGTCCTCATTAACCAAGCGATACACGTGCTTCGCGAAGCTCTGTGGGTACCGCGGATCCAGAAGACATGGGATCTCCGCAAGCGGCTCGATCAGCCTCTTCTGCAGATAGATGTTGGCGTCCGCGCTCGTCCGGCGGGTCTCGCCCAGCAACGTGATGCTCCAACTATCCTGGATCCCGGTGGAAGACGCCTCCATGTCATAGACCCAGATGTCGTTGCGACCCACAAACATCTTGTAGGGCTCGTCGACGCGCTGTCCGTCCCGCCATTCGAGGCCGGGTCTGACCTGTTGCTTGATGTTGGGCTCCGTTGGGACCACGTCGTTGACGAGTTTGAGGATGAACGGCCATTCAGAGCGTTTCCCCGCGCTCGCCGCCGCCTGGATCCTGCCTATGATCGCAGGCACTTCGCTGCGAGCGGCGTTCCAATCGCCCTCGCGCTTCGAGATATCTGTGCTGAGCGTCTGGATCGCGTTCTGGTCCACCACCGCGCCCCCCAGCTTCGCGAGGGCCGCCGCCGTGTTCAGGTAGCTCATCAGCACGAAGCCCCCTACCGCGGCGGTCGCGGCCACGGCGGCGTATTTTTTCCTGCGGATGATCCGACGGTTGATAATCTCCTTGGGCAGCAGGTTGGTGCGGACCGAGCCCTTGCCGACCCCCTGGGCCGCAAGCCCCAGAGCCACGGCGAAGCTCATGGCGTTCTCGCGGTAGACGTCGAGGCCCGCCGCATTGTTGATGGCGAACTTTTGCAGTCCGCCGAGACGCACCACGGGGTACTGGAGATTGTTCATCAGGAACTTGCCCATGCCCGGGAGTTTGAAGGCGTTGCCCAGAGCCAAGAGTCGCTCGATGCGCGTCTCGGGGTGCAGGCCCTTGTAGAAGCCGATCGACCGCTGGACCTCGTCGATGAGCCCCTTGAGCGCGGGCTTCATCGCGTCGTAGATCTCGCGCATGTATTTCGACTTGCTCGCCTTCTTCTTCAGCACTTCCGCCTTTTCGAACGGGATCTCGAACCGGCGTCCGACCGCCACCGTAAGGTCGTTCCCCGCGATCGGAAGGGTGCGCGTCCACACCCTCTCGCGGCTAACGATCACGAGGTCGGTGTCATCCGCGCCGATGTCGAGCACCACGGTCGCCCCCGTCTCGGGGGGCATCTCGTAGGCGACGAAGTTGTAAAGCGCCAGCGGCGAGACCTGCAGGACTTCCACCTCAAGGTTCACCAAAGTGAGGTTGGACAGGTACCGGTGAATCACCTCCTTGCGCATGGCGAAGATCCCGACCTCGATCTCCTCGCCGGGCATGAAGCCCCGGTCCAGCGCCTCGTAATCCCAGATCACTTCGTCAAGCGGAAACGGGATCTGTTGGTGCGCTTCGTACCGGATGAGATTAGGGAGGTTCTTGCGATCGACCGGAGGAAGCTTGATGAAGCGCACGAGGGCGTTGTGAGCGCTCGTGCTGGCGAAGATGAGGTCCTTTCCGACCTCGTGTCGCCCGAGGAAGGTCGCCAGCGCCTGACGTATCGCGCTGTCCCGGTCCGTCTCGCTCTCGACGGCCGAGGGAGGATACTCGATCCTGTCAAATGCTAGAATCTCAATCCGGTCTTCCGCGACCTGCGCCCTGACGGCCTTCAGAGCCCCCTGGCCGATATCCAGTCCCCACACGACCTTCCTGGCCATGCCAGCTCCCTCGATGGGCTCCAGGCGCCGACAAAGACTCCTCGTCCCCCCTACCCGCTCTTAGGGTGTAGTGTAGCCGTGCTGGGCGAAGATTGTCAAAAAATTTCTCCGAAGAATCCACAAAGCACATAAAGCCCACAACTTCCCGCCCCTCCCTTTCGGCCCCCCCTCCAACGTCCCACCCGCCGGCCGGCTCATCCCCCCTGCTGCACCCGCACTATGTCGCGCTCTGTCACAATGCAATCCACCGGGATGTCGGTCTTGTCTGCAGGCACTCTTCGAAGCACTTGGCACGCAAAGGCCACCGCGCAACGATGCCCTCGGAAGTCGTCAGACCCCAGGTATCGGTCGTAGTACCCGGCGCCCCGGCCTACCCTGCGGCCCCGGCGGTCAAAGGCCAGTCCCGGGACGAGAACAAAGTCGATCTCGCCAGGTTCCACGACCTCCGTCGTAACCGGCTCCGAGATGCCGTAGTGTCCTGGAGCGACATCCTGCTCCAGATCGCGCACCACCCGCGCTTCCATCGTGCGCAGCCTCCGGGAGACCTTGGGGGAGGCCACGCGCTTCCCGGCGGATATCGCCGCCTGCGCGATCGGCCGCGTGTCGACCTCTCCGGCCAAGGGGAGGAACACCATCACCGTCCGCGCGCTACGGAACTCCGGCAGAGCCGTAACCCTCCCGGCGATCGCCGCACTCGCGCGCGCACGCTGCGCCTCGTTCATCTTTTCGAGGGCTTTTCGGGCCCTTTCCCGCGCTTCTTCTTTCTCCATTCGAGCAGCCTCTCCCGAATCTTCGCCTCGGCGCCTTCGGTCGTCGGCTCGTAATAGATCCGCGGCGCACCCAGATAGTCCTGCGCCACCCAGTGGCCTTCGTAGTCGTGCGCGTACTTGTAGCCCTCTCCTCTAGCGAGCTTCTTCGCCCCCGGGTAGGAGGCGTCCTTGAGCGAGTCGGGCACTTCGAGGGTGCGTTTCTCCCGCACGTCCTCGAGCGCCTTCTCGATCGCGAGGTACGAGGCATTCGACTTCGGCGAGCATGCCAGGTACGTCGCCGCCTGGGCGAGGATGATCCGCGCCTCGGGCATTCCCACGAATTCGCCGGCGGCGAACGCCGACTGGGCGACCACCAGCGCCAAGGGATTGGCGTTCCCGATGTCCTCCGACGCCAGGATCACCATCCTGCGCGCAAGGAACCTCGGGTCCTCGCCGGCTTCGAGCATCTTGGCCATCCAGTAGACGGCGGCGTCCGGGTCCCCTCCCCGCATGCTCTTGATGAAGGCGCTCGCGGCATCATAGTGTCCGTCCCCCGTCCCGTCGTAGACGATCGCTTTCCTCTGGATGGACTCCTCCGCCACGACGAGGTCGTAGACGATCCTCCCGTCGTCGCGGGCGGGCGTCGAGCACACCCCCACCTCGAGCGCGACCAGAGCCCGCCGCGCGTCCCCGTCGCTCGTCCTTGCCAGGTGCTCCACCGCCTCTGGGGTCACCTCGAGCTTGAGCTTTCCGAAGCCGCGCTCCCCGTCCGCGATCGCCCGCGCGAGGATCGTCCGGATGTGTTCCTCCGTCAGCGGCTTGAACTCGAAGATGCTCGATCGCGAGAGGAGGGGCGAGTTGATCGCGAAGAACGGGTTCTGTGTCGTTGCGCCGATGAGAAGGACCGTTCCCGTCTCCACGTCGTTGAGGAGCACGTCCTGCTGCGCCCGGTTGAAACGGTGGATCTCGTCGATGAAGAGAACGGTTCGTTTGCGGTCGCGCTTGGCGCGCAGGCGCGCGGTCTCCAGGATCTCGCGCAGCTCCTTGACGCTCGACATGGCGGCGTTCACATGCTCGAAGGCGGCGTGCGTCGTGTTCGCGATGACCTCCGCGAGCGTCGTCTTCCCCGTCCCGGGCGGGCCGTAGAAGATCAGGCTGGTGAGGCGATCCGCCTCGAGCATCCGCCGGAGCAGTTTCCCCTTCGCGAAAAAGTGCTCCTGTCCCACGAAGGCGTCAGGCGTCCGGGGGCGCACGCGAACCGGCAGCGGCACCGGATGCCCTTCCTCCTGGGCGTCCCGAAACAACTCCATAAGAAAAGCCTCCGCACGTGCCGTTTGCGAGCCTATTTCGGAACCCACGTAGTAACGTGGGCACCGCCTCCCGGTTCGGAGCTCCACCCCTTGTGAGGGGCGTCTGTTCGTTCCCGGAAGATGAGGTCCCCAAAGAAAGGGATAGGTTCTCGAAATACCGGCTCTAACACGAACACCGCAGAGGCCTGCATCTGATTATACCGCCCATCCTGATCGACACAAGCAAGACCCTACGGACCCTCCGAAGGCACGGCCGCGGAAGGAAGCCGCTCGACGAACGCGACTCTCCGATGAAGCATGGTAAGACAAGTACAACGCGAAGGCGAGGGCATTTGGAGGTTCACTGGATACACCGGCAACCACGGGGACGAACACGCTGAGACGCGTTTCCGGAAGGAGGTCATTTCCGCGTGATCCTTTGACGATATGTAAGAGTGCGGGCGCGGGCATTGGATGAGACGCACGCTCCGGGATACAATGCACAAGGCCAATGCACGGGAAGGAACTGGATGGAGCACGACTGGAAGGATGGGGCGCGGCAGCAGTTTGACTCCTGGGCTGAGGGGTACGAAGGCTCCCTTCTCCAACAGGTCCTCTTCAAGCCCGCCCATGACGCGCTCCTCGTCGAGGTCCAGCGCAGGGACGCGCGCAGGGTTCTGGACATCGGCTGCGGGACGGGCGTCTTCGGCAGGCGCGCCGTTCAGCTCTGCCCCCGATGCGAGGTGAACGGCCTCGACATCTCGGAGGAGATGATCCGCATCGCGCGGGAGAAAAGCGCAGAGTTCAAACGGGTGAGCTTCCTGCTCGGCGACTCAGAAAGGCTCCCCTTTGAATCCGGAACGTTCGACTGCGTAACCTGCTCGCATTCCTTTCATCACTATCCTCATCCGCTCAAGGTGCTGCAGGAGATGCGGCGCGTACTCGCCCCCGGAGGGGTGGCGCTCATCGTCGATGGGAACCCGACGGACCTCCTGGGTTTCTTCATCTTCGAGATCATCGTGCGGCTCTACGAAGGCTGGCGTGTCCACCATCTCAGCCAGGGAGACTTCGTGGCTCTTCTGCGAGCCGCCGGGTTCCAGTCCCCCAAGTTTCGGAGGCTGCACGGGCCGGCGCCTCTTGTGCTGCCCCTCGTGCTTGTCATCGGACAGGTCGCCCCATGAATGACGCAAAGGTCGAATTCGGAGACCGCGAGATCGATCTGGGCTGTAGGCCTGCCCAGGTGGTCCGTCCGAACGAGCTCCCGGTGCTCAAAGACCCGCAGGGAGCGCTGCTTGCGGCCATGCGTCAACCGGTGGGGTCGCCTCCGCTCGGGGAGTTGGCGGCGGGCGCGAGACGCCTAGCGCTTATCCTGAGCGACGCAACACGGATCTTCGGCCAGCGGCGGGCCGCGGAGGCGGTCGTAGAAGAACTCGGGGCTCTGGACGGAAGAGACCTCACGGTCGCGATCGCATACGGGAACCACGCCGCCGTAGACGAAGAAACGCTTGAGCTTCCCCCGAACCTTCCCCCCGGGACGCGGATCTGGCATCACAGGCACAGAGCGTACGACGAGATGACCACCCTGGGTTCCGTGCCCAAGGAGAATAGGTGGTGGTACGTCCGAGCCGCCTGCAGGGACACGCCCTCGTACCTGGCGGGTGCGCTGCCGTGCTGGTGGCAGGGGCTCGTGACGCTGGCGCTCGGCGGGCCTGTGGCGAGCGCCTGGCGGCTGGGCTTGGGTATGGGGATCCCGGGACTGTTCGTCAAGATGTTGATCGCCGGACGCGATACCCCCGTCACCGTGGCGCGTCCGGTGGCCGAGGCCGACTTGATTGTGACGCTCGGACAGGTGAAACCCCACTTCTTCATGGGATACGGCGGCGGAATCAAGAGCGTGGTGCCGGGCGTCGCGTCCCGAAAGGCCATCGGGCGCAATCACCTTACGATGCGGCACCCGAGCGCCCGGCTGGGCGTCGTCGAGGGCAACGTCTGCCGACAGAACGTCGAGCGGATGGTCGCGTACCTACCGAGGATCTTCGCCGTGAACGTGGTGGCGAACGGTCGCGGGGAGATGGTCGCGGCAACGGCCGGAGACGTGGTGTCGTCCCAACGCCAGGCGGTCGAAGAGGCGCGCAAGATGTGCCGGGTGCCCGCTCGACGGACGGAGATCGTGGTGGCCGGCGCCGGGTACCCGGAGGCGCTCGAGATGTACCAAATGGTGAAAGTCATCGCGCCCGCGGGCGCGATCGTCAAAAAGGGCGGCGCGATAGTCATCGCGGGGCCCTGTCCGCTGGGTCTCGGGCGCAGGTTTCTCGTGAACGAAGTGATGTACGAGCTCAACCTGCGGCACATTCTCCCGCGCGGCGTCAAGGTGATCGCCTACACGGAGGTCCCCAGACGGCTTATGCTGGCGAGCCGCTTCGTGCCCGCCGGGACGCTCCAGGAAGCGATGGCACTTGCGCGAAAGCACGCGGGGGCAAAGGGGGAGGTGACGCTTCTTCGGGACGCAGGAATGCTCGACCCGATCGTGGAGTGAGGGAACCCCCCGCCCGCGGGAGCGCTCATGTAATGATGAGCTCTTTGAGGACGAAGGGGATGAGGAGGAGGAGGTTGTAAAGCTCCGTCAGGACGCTGGGGAAGAGAAAGCCGGTCGCGCGGGCGTTGGCCACGGGGTCGACCGCTGTGCTTCTGCGGCAGGGGACCCAGCGCGGGACGGCCGCGAGGTACTCCTCGTAGGCGCCGCCGTATTTGCGGAGAAGTTTCGCCTCCTCGTACCGCACAACCCGCGAATACAAGACCATGCACCAGGCGAGCATGACGGGGACAAGCCAGACGAGCTCGGACAGAAAGGCCAGCGCCACGAACATGATACTGGTGCCGATATAGACGGGATTGCGCACGTAGGCGTAGGGACCCGTGGTTGTGAGCACTTTGTGGACCTTCAAACGGTAACGCAGGTGCATCTGGGCCCAGATCCGCACGGAGAGGCCGCAGAGGAACAGAACGGCTCCGATCGGCAGGACGACGAGGTGATTCTCGAATTCGCCGAGAGGGAAGAGCGCCGCGAAAAGAACGATCGGAAGCAGCACCAAGCCCCGGAAGCGGTACCAGAAGCGTCCAGGCAGCGCCCTCTTCCCTTGAGGTCGGACCGGCGGGGCGATCTCAGGGGTCATCGTCAAGGTTTCCTGCATGCGCCGTGGTCCATGTAGACGCTCGAGGCGCAGTTCATCCCGCCAACGGGGGAAGACTGCCGCCACGTGACGCCGTACTATATCGGCCGGATGCACGAAAGACAACAGGGAAGTCTTGACGAGCGACGCGCCCTCGCTAGAATGCCTCCGTTCATCCTCGATCTTCATGATGGGAGGTTCTTCTCGTGGTAGACGCCAGCGCTCTGAAGCGGGACAATCTGGTCAAGATTGACGGGGAGCTTTTTCAGGTGGTGGAGGCGACCTTCAACCGGATGCAACAGCGTCGGGCGATCGTGACCGCTAGGCTCAAGAGCCTCAAGACGGGCTCCGTACTGGAGAAGAAGTTCCGCAGCGACGAGAAGGTGGAGGACGTGTTCCTCGAGAAGAGGGATCTCGAGTACCTCTACCGGGACGGGGCGTTCCACGTGTTCATGGACATGCAGACGTACGAGGAATTCCGAATGGACGAGAAGGTCCTCGGCGATCAGATCAACTATCTTGTTCCGAACATCCAGACGACGGTGCGGTTTTATGAGGGGACGGCGCTCTCGGTGCAGCTGCCGACCGCGGTGAACCTCGCGGTGCGGGAGTGCGATCCGGCGCTCAAGGGGGCGACCGCCGCAGCGCAATACAAGCCCGCCATTCTCGAGACGGGCATGAAGATCATGGTACCGCCCTTCGTGAGCCCCGGGGACGTCATCAGCGTGGACACCCGGGACGGCCAGTACCTGAGCCGCGCGACGACCGGCACACCGTAAGGGCGCAAGGGTCCCGACAAGCAGCGGCCGCCGTGCGAGCCGACCGCGCAGTCGCGGGGCCGGCTCCGATCGTCTCAGGGCAGGAACAACGAAGGCTTGGCGAGCTTGGCGGGGAGGTATTTCTCGATCACGAAGTTAAGGCCGTATTTCGCGAAGGCCTGCTGCTCCACGCGCACCTTCATCGAGATGAGCCGCTCCAGCGCCTTCGCCCACTCCTTGTGGTGCTTGACGAATGGGTCGTTCCGGATCGCGTCCTTCGCGCGCTTCACGTCCACGTCCTTGAGCGGGTGCGTGGGGAGCTTGTAGTCGATGATGTCCTGCGGAGTCACGCCGAGGAAGGACGCCTGCGGCACGCAGAAGAACTCATTGAGGTGCGCGGCGTTGCCGCTGCCGACCTTGAGCGTCCGGTAGATGTTCATGTAGCCGTAGGGGTCGCCGTCCACGAACGCGTAGACCGGGATCCGTTTTTGGTCCGCCAGGCGCCGGATGAACCGCCGGCAGGCGCGGGTCGGCACGCCCCCCATCGACACCAACACGCAGTTGGCCTTCTTCCAGTAGTTGTGTTTCACCAGTCGCTGGAACATGCCCGCGGTCTCGATCGCCAGGACGAAGCGCGCCCCCGTCTCGAAACCGAGGTGCTCGACGGAAATGGGGATGGAGTATGCCCCCGAGCCGAAGCGCGTGCAGTCGATCTTGAGCGTCTTTCCCGTGTCGCTCTCGCGGTCGATAACCGTGAGCCGTCCCGCCACCTCCCCTCCCTTCTCCTCCGGGATGAAGCCGAGCTGCTCGCGGTTGACCGCGAACATGGCCTCGACGTCATCCATGACCGCGTCGCTCTCGGGCTGCTCGCTGAAGGCCGCGTCCCCCCAGTTCTTGGAGATGTAGTAGGCCTCCCGCTTGGAAGCGATGTCGTCGGTCTCGACCAGGTTCTTGGAGAGGGCCATCATCTTGAGGGTCTGGGCGAACGTCTTCACGGTGCCTACCGTGAGGGTCCGCTCCTTGGAGGTGCGCTTGAGCTCGAAGAAGCCTTTCCTGGGATCGTACTTCACGTTGGAGAGCGAGCGCACGGGGAGCTTCATGGAGGGCTTCCGGCGCGCGCGGATGCGGTCGTGGACCTCCCGGGCGGCGGTCCAGATGCGCGCAACGAGGGGGGAGGGCTTCTTCTTCACCGGTGGCTCCGTTCTTGCTCTGCTTGCGACCGTCCATGACGAAGGTGTCGCCCGCCCGGGAAGGGGGTCAGTCCCCTTTCGCGAGCGAAAGGGGACAGACCCCGGCGGGCGACTGGCGGAACGGTGGTTTTCAGGACAGCACTCCCTCGTCAGAACGTTCGGGTCTTCTCGAGGATCGTCGCCAGGTTGGAGACGATCGCCCGAGTCTCGCGATCGTTCAGCGCCAGAATGTCCCTCAGCGCCTCCGCCACGTGGGGAAGATACTTCTCGATGTAGCTGCGCTTGAGCATCTCCGCTTCCTGACGGCGTCTCTTGTTGACGAAAAGCTTGAGCCGGCGAGCGCATTCCTGGAGCGCCAGGCGAATCTCCCGCTCGATCTCCGGGTAGTCCGCGACCGCTTCCTTGGACTCGCTCGTAAACGGGACCCACGCGGAGGCGATGTGAACGACGGCAAGCACGGGCCCCGTGGGCAGGGCCCCCCGGGACTGCGCCAACCCGTAGAGGCGCCAGTTCGTGTCCAGGATCGTCTGGTAGATGACGCAGGCCCCCTGCTGGTGAAGGAGCGGGACGCGGTTGGCGAACCGCAGCACCTGCATGAGGTCCTCCTCCGACCCGACCGACCCGCCGAACGCGAGCGCCGCCTCGATGACGAAGGGGTTCCCCCGGTAGACCGCCGGGGATCGCGTAGCTGCGGTGTAGAAATCGGCCTGCACCGTCTTCTTGAGGCCCGCGAGGAGACCCTCCTCGCCGATCGGGACGACGCAATCCGTAGGCGGCGCCATGATCTTGGTCTTGCCGATCGCCTCGAAGAGCGTCTCCGCCTCATGCCGGCCGATGCGCGTCGGCGAGGCGTTGGGAGGGAGTTTTGCAAGCGACAGGATCGCGTCCGCCACGCGGGGCGACACCCGCGAGAAATCGTGCGTGAGGAATGCTTGCAGGTTGCGCTTGCGCGTGTCCTTGAGCATCCGGATGAGCACCCCCAGCTCCACCCCGTACGGGTGCGGACGGATCTCGCGAGGCTGCCGGGGCATCTCGTTGGCGGCACGCGGGAAATCCTGACGCTCCCCGTCCGGCGCCTCGTAATGGATCGTCGCGTGGGGGTTGGCGATCGCGGTCTGCTGGATGTAGGCGTCCACCGACTGGCGTCCCTTTTGGTACTTGCCCGTCAGTGTAATCTCGACCTTTGTGCCGTGCGGGGCATCCCACTCGACCTTCTCATCGCGGATGATCTCGGGACGGTTCTTCCGCGTGTCGATCTGGATCTCGTAGTAGTGCGCCTGGGAGCGCTGGTTCGTGCGGGAGGTGATGCGTACCGACTGCCCCGTCGTCATGAGTCCGTACATCCCCGCGGCGGAGATCCCGATCCCCTGCTGCCCCCGGCTCTGCCGGAGCCGGTGAAACTTCGAGCCGTAGAGCAATTTCCCGAAGATATTGGGGATCTGGGAGGGGAGGATCCCAGGGCCGTTGTCCTGGACGGAGAAGGTGAAGCGGTCGGCCGAGACCTCGCGCACCGCGACGTGGACCTCGGGCAGGACACCCGCTTCCTCGCAGGCGTCGAGCGCATTGTCCACCGCCTCCTTGACGCTTGTGAGCAGCGCCTTGCGGGGATTGTCGAAGCCGAGGAGGTGGCGGTTCTTGGCGAAGAACTCGCTCACCGAGATCTCGCGCTGCTGGGCGGCGAGCTCGTGGGCGATGGTCCGCTCTGAAGCGGTCCGGCGGGGACGGGGTTTCTTCGGCGCGGCCTTCGCCGGAACGGGCGACTCGTCCGGCACGGCCTTGGCCGCAGGTTCCTTCATGAAGGGAAGAAGGGATCCCTGCGCGCGGCCTCTCCTGCCGCCCTTTGAAGCCGCTTTTCCTTTTGAGGCGCTTTTTCGGACCATGGTCTTGGGCGCAGACATACCTTCCCCGCCACAACCTTTCTATCGACCTCGCGTGGATGGAACTTGAGGGGAACGCCCCCTACCGCAAGAGCGCGAAGAGCAGAGCCGCCGCCGCAAGGATCGCGATGACGATGACGACAAGGCTCCTTCGGCTCGAACGGTCAGCGGGAATCCAGAACCCGCAGTTGGGACAGCGATCGGAAAGCTCGTAGACCGGCGAGCCGCAGGACGGGCAGGGGCGGGTCTGCGAGATCTCGTCGGTTCCTTCGTCGGGGAACTCCTCATCGCCCAGGTCTTCGTCAGCGTCGCGGATCTCCACAGGGATTACTCCATCTCCGTAAGGTTCGTAAGGACAGGCGGCCTCCCCCGCTCGCGGGGAACGCGAAGCGAGGCGATCTCGCAGGGCCCAAGCTTCCATGAGAAGCGCCGGGCAAGGAAGGGCATATCGAGAACGGCCTCTCCTTCCCGCCCGCGCGTCTCGACGAGGCGCAGGATCACATCGCCGCCCTCCTCCGCCCCCTTGAGCGCAACCCAATCGACGTTGGGGGCTTGACACGACGCGAAGGAATGAACGGGCGGAAGCTCGCCCGCGTGGCAGTAGTCCCTGACGACGATCACCGGCTCATTAAGGGCGACGGATAGCTCATGGACGTTGGACTCGCGCCAGTCGCCCGTGTGTGGGACGATCGCCAGATGCACGAGTTGTTCGCCAATGTCGTGGAAGCGATCCTTTGAACCGACATACGGGCACGTGCGGGCAACCGTGAGCCGCAACGCCGAACCGTCCACGTCGTAACCATACTTCGAGTCGTTGATGACCGCGAGACCACCGGACTCATCGTGCAGGTCGACCCAAGCCTGGCAGGGGTCTTCCGTGCCGCCAGCCGTTCGCTCGATGAAGCCGAAGAGCGCGGACGCCGTGTGGCGCCCCTTCCGGAAAGGAGTATGGAAGACAAGCTTCGTCATCCTCCGCGGCTCCTGCGCGTTGAGCAGGAGATCGAGATCGACGTGCCGCGCCCCGGCCGCGACCGAAACGTCCAAGCGCGCCCTTGACGGACCGGCTGCGGACTCGATGCGGAACGTCGCGCGCGCCGGTCCCGAAGAAAGCAATTCGATCTTGACGGGCTTAAACGGACGAAGAATCTGCGTCCACTGAACAGTGTTGTGGCCCCATGCGTCGTCGCCGTCGTCGAGGAGGATGGGAAGAGCAAGAGGCCCCTCGGCGAAGTTGACGGGGGACGCCGCAAGGCGCATCTCGACGATCGCGCCCGTCTTCCGGTCGATCCGCACGGACAGGTCGCCGTTGGACACACTGAGCTTCCGGCGGTTCACGCGAAACGGGTTCCTGTTCACGGCGTCCGACTGGCCGACAAGGCGATAGACGCGGTACCCGAGCGCGGGAAGATCCGCAAGGAAAGCGATCGACGTGACCCCGTCCACGGTGCGCGACTGCGAGGGGAGGAGGTTGCCCGCGTCGTCGGCGATGGACCTGCCCTCGGCGCAGAAATCCACGTTCACCACCTCGCGCCTCGCACGCGCGGTGGGATTAAAGAGAAGGAAAGGCGTCCCTTGGCCGACGGTGTTCACGCGGGCGGCGATGGCGCGCAAGGCGGCGTTGAGGATCGAGCCGGCGTCATCGATGACGCGGCCATAGGAATCGAGAGCATCCTCGCAGGCGTCGAGAATGGCGCTCCCCCCCATCGTGTCGTGGAACTGGTTAGAGAGCACTCCCCGCCAGGCAAGCTCCAGGCGCTCCGTGGCAGGTTTTCGCCCGCACACGACCGAAGCGATCGTGTCGAACCGTTCGGCGATGAGGAGAAGGGATTCCGACCGACGGTTCCCACGCTTGAGGCCACTATGGGTGGTGTAGCAGCCGGGGGCGTGATGTTGGAGGTCGTCGCAGACGACGGGGTAGTCCTTCGCCCCCGCGCCGTCGGGCCCGGCGCTTCGCATCCCCTCAAAGAGGGCCTGTGTGGTGCTGAAAGCGATCCGGGGAAGAGACGGGTCCCGATCGAGGCGCATCAGGCCCTCGATCTGTTTGCGCGTGGGCCCGCCCCCGTGGTTCCCGACGCCGAAGAAATAGGGACGATGCTTGCGGCAGGGGTAGTTCGCCGAGATCACGGGGAAAAGATCGAAACGGTCCGGGCACGAGTCTGAGGAGTTGTAGAGGAAAAGGCGGCACGCGAGGACGCGCGAGCCGTCGGGCGCCTCCCACCAGAATTGCTCCGCGGGAAGCGGCTTCTCGGACGGTTGCGGGCGCATAAAGACGTAGTTCGTCATGCCCGATCTTACGAGGATCTGGGGGAGGGTGCCGGCGTGGCCGAAGGAGTCGACGTTGTAGCCGGTGGTCGCCGTCCTGCCCAAGGCGCGCAGGAAAAACCGCTGCGCGTAAAGAGAATGCCGCGCGAAGGCTTCGCCGCAGGGGATGTTGCAATCGGGCTGGACCCACCAGCCCCCGACGATCTCGAAGCGGCCCTCGGCGACGCGATCGCGGACCTCCCGCAGCATCGCGGGGTCGAGCTCCTCAACCCACGCGAAGTATTGGGCGCTCGAGCACGTAAAGCACAGGTCCGGGAACTCGCGCAGAAGGTCGAGCGCGCTGCGCAGCGTGGCGAGAACTTCCGCGCACCCCTCCTGCCAGCGCCATTGCCAGACGGGATCGATGTGGGCGTTGCCGATCGCGTGCAGGACCTGTGACTTGTCCCCAAACGTCCCCTTCCACTTGCGGATTCGGTCGGCGGGCCCGTCGGCGAAGAGGATCTCATCGCCCGAATCACGCACAACGAGGCGAAAGAAAGACATGCCGCCGCGGATGATACGGAAGGAGACGCGGACCGGCGCGCCCTCTGAGCGGAAACCGTAGCGCTTGCGGAAAGGTTTGCGAAAACCTCCGACCGCGAAGAAGTCCAAGCCCGGGTCCACGACGCGCCCGTCGATCGATACCTCGACGAGGCGCGCGCCCGGCGCCTGGTTCCACAGTTCGCAGAGCCAAAGCTCGAGGACGTAGTCGCCCCGCGGGATTCCCGTGAGCGTGCAAGAGAAGTTCCCCGCGAAGACGGTGTGCCAGAAGTCCGCCTCTTCGGGAGGAAGGCCCGGGAGCTGCGGCTCCCGGCGGAACGCGTATAAGGTGCCGTGATAGGCAATGCCAATCATGCGAAGGTCTCCTACCCTCCAGCCCGCCGACCAGAGGAGCAAGCTGAGCGCGGGTCAGTCCGCATACAACCAGGAGATGGGGAAGACTCGCCAGCGGTAGCCCGATTTGCCGTCGAGAGTGCTGACAAGATACTTGATGAAAATCTTGTTGTCGGAGAAGTAGACATTCGGGTAGTGGAAGTGAGTAAAGCCATCGGGGACCTCTCCGAGGGGGGCGTCGGGGCCGCTCGACCCCCGCACCATGGCCGTGAGGTCCGGGGGCTCCACGCGGGTGAGGTCCTCAATGCCAGGGGAAAGCTCAAGCGTGCGGATGTTTTCCCACGTCTGCGCATCATCCTTGGAAATGGCAATGGAAAGCCGACCGCGGCGGTACCCGCGACGGATCTCATCGGCGGACATCCGGTTCCACACAAGGACGAGGTCGCCCGTCGCAGGGATGCGGGCGAGCGCGCACGGAGAGTTGGACATCGCGAGGTCGGTCGCCTTCACCTTGGTCCAGTAGACGCCCCCGTCGCTTGAGCAGCTCTTGAGGATTCGGCCGCAGGTGGAACGCATGAAGCACACGACGCGACCATCCTTGAGCTCGGCGACGACGGGTTCTTCACAACTCCAGTGGCCCAGGCGGCCGTCCTCGAAGTAGCCCATCAGGAAGCCTTTGGAGACGTTCCATGTGGCACCCTCGTTGTCGGAGTAGCACATGAAGCTTCCGGCCATCTCGGGGACATGGGTGTGGGTCTCGAGGAGGATCTTTTCGCCTTTCCAGACGGCGTACCCCCCTCGCTGTTCGCGGGAGTAGTCGGGATGGTCGCCATCCATCTCAAGGTAATACGGCACAAGGATCCTGCCCTTCCAGGTTCCGGACTGGAGCTGGATTTCGCTGTCGCTCAGAGCCCCGCCGATCCCGTACGGATTGATGCGTCCGCCTCTGACCCAGGAAGCGCCGTCGTCGGAGGAAGTCTCGGAGCACTCCCCCGAGACACGAAATAGTTTTCCGGATACGAGGCGCAGGTACATGGGGCGTTCGTTCTGGACATTGGCGAAGGCGAGCTCCCCCGTGGCGAGCTTGTCTTCCGCCAACGTTGACAGCTTAAGGAGCGGGAGCAGCAGGACGACAAGAAGCGGGACATCCTTGAGAAACGAGAGGTCAGGAGAGCCTAGCGCCAACATCGAAGGATTCCTTTCTCGCTGGAGGCAGCAACACATTCCCGGGACAGGGGCATCGTAGCAACTCCGCGCGGGGGGACAAGCCGTTGACGTGGTCACAGTTGACATATCGAGCTGAGCCGGATATAAGACTGGACCGCCACATCGCTGAGGTGTAGTGCAATGGTAGCACGCTTGACTCTGGATCAAGTAATCCTGGTTCGAGTCCAGGCACCTCAGCCAATCCCCCTCTAACCCCCTCTATCCCGCTGCGGGCATCTCTGGGACATGCGACGTAAAGGGCCGACGTCCCTCGGCGGCGCCGTTTACTTCAGGGACCGCGTACGCCGGCTTGCAACCCCGGTGCAGTGGGGTAGAATGCTAGGGAGTTCGGTGGCGGGTCGATATGTCGTTTTGCCGGGCAGGCCCGGGTAGGAACGATTGGCAATGAAGTTCTACTCGTTTCAAGTGGTCATCGAAAAAGAACCGGAAGACGAGGGGTACTACGCTTACAGCCCCACCCTCCCCGGCTGCTTCAGCAACGGCAAGACCATTGAGGAGGCGAAGCGCAATATTCGGGAGGCCATCGAACAGCATCTGGAGGCGCTACTGTCTCGCGCCCAGGAAGTCCCCCAAAACGACCGTGTCGTCCACCTCGAGGAAATCACCGTCGGGGTTCCCGAATGAGCCGTATGCCCCAGGTGACGGCCCGCGACCTCGTGCGCTTTCTCAAGGTCCATGGTTTCATTGAAGATCGCCAGTCCGGGAGCCACCTGACCCTGTGGCACGAGGCGCGCAAGGTCTCGATTACAATTCCTGTTCATGCCGGCTGCGACATCGGCCGTGGTCTTGCAATCCGCATTCTGAAGGATGGCGGTTTCACCGTCGAGGACTACCTTGGGCACCGCTAGCCGGGACCGCCTATAGCTTCTGTGCTACGCGCACAACTCGCGGACGGCGCGGACGACGTCGCTCTCGTCCGGGATCACGTGCTTCTCGAGGACGCTGCTGCACGGGATCGGCGTATTGGGCGTCGAGACCCGCTTCGGAGGAGCGTCCAGGAGGTCGAACGCCTCCTCCGCAACCACCGCCGCGATCTCCGCTCCCACCCCGTTCCGCTTGCAGTCCTCATCCACGATCACCAGTTTCCCGGTCTTCTCGAGAGATGCGAAGAGCCTCTCCTTGTCGAAAGGCACGAGCGTCCGGGGATCCACCACCTCCGCCTCGATCCCCTCTTTCGCAAGCTCCGCCGCAGCCGCAAGCGCCTTGTGCACCATAAAGGAGACCGCAACGACCGTGACGTCCTTCCCCTTCCTCTTTACCTCCGCCTCTCCAAGAGGAATCGTGAAATCCCCTTCCGGCACCTCCCCCTCCACGTTGTAGAGGGACTTGTGCTCGAAGAAGAGCACGGGATTGTCCTCCCGGATGGACGTCTTGAGCAGTCCCTTCGCGTCGCACGGGGTGGAGGGCGTCACTATCAAGAGGCCCGGGACGTGCATGAAGAGGGCCGTCAGACTCTGCGAGTGCTGGGCGGCGGCGCCCATACCGGCCCCGTTCTGCGTCCGAATCGTGATCGGAAGCATAGCCTGCCCGCCGGACATGTACCGCATCTTGGCGACCTGGTTCATGATCTGGTCCATGGCGCAGCAAAGGAAATCGGCGAACATGATCTCGGGCACCGGCCGCATCCCTGTGGCGGCCGCCCCCAACGCCGCGCCGATGATGGCCGTCTCCGAAATGGGGGTGTCGATCACCCGGTCCATCCCGAATTCGTCGATCAGTCCCCGCAGCACCTTGAACACGTTCCCGTTCGTGCCTATGTCCTCCCCGATGAGGAACACGCGTTCATCCCGGCGCATCTCCTCCCGCAGGGCCTCATTGACGGCATCGCGGTAGGTGAGCTTTCTCATCGGGGCCTCCCTTCTTCATCCCTTCCGAGGTAGATCTCCTCCAGGGCCTCCGAGGGGTCCGGGAAGGGGCTTTGTCGCGCGAACTCGACCGCGGCGTCCACGCGGGATTGCACCTCCCGGTCAATCTCACGCGCCCTCTCTTCCGTGAGCACGTCTCTCCGCAGGAGATACTCCGCAAACCTCTTGATCGGGCATTTCTCCATCCAGCGTCGCACCTCCTCTTCCGTCCGATAGATGAAACGCTCGTCGAGCTCGCAGTGCTGCCGCCAGCGGTACGTGAGACATTCCAGGATCATCGGCCCCGCCCCGTCTCGCGCGCGCTCGATCGCCTCGCGCGCCGCCTCGTGGACCGCCAGCAGGTCGTTCCCGTCCACGGTCCGTCCCGGGATGTTGTACCCCGCCGCGCGATCGGCAACGTGCCGGATCGTCTGGTGGACCCGGCTCGTCTTCATCCCGAAGCCGGGCGCCTGGATGCCCGAGATGCCGTAGAAGTTGTTCTCGCAGAGGTAGACAATGGGGAGGTTGAGCACAGCGGCGAGGTTGACGGCCTCGTGGAAAGCGCCGTGGTTGGAAGCGCCGTCTCCGAAGAAGCATACGGTAACCTGGTCGGTGCCCCGGAGCTTACTCGAGAGCGCGCAGCCGGTGGCGATCGGGATGCTCGCCGCCACGATCCCGTTCGCCCCGATGATCCCCCGGCGGAAGTCCGCGATGTGCATCGAGCCCCCCTTCCCCTTGCAGTAACCGGCCCGCTTCCCGAAGATCTCCGCCATCATCCGATCCAGGTCGCACCCCTTCGCGATGCAGTGCCCGTGCCCGCGGTGGGTGCTCGTGATGGTGTCCGTCTCCCGAAGGCTGTGACACACCCCGACCGCGACCGCTTCCTCCCCGATGTAGAGGTGCGGGACCCCCACGCACCCCTCCACCATGTTCAGCAGCGATACCCCCTCTTCAAACTTCCGGATCGTGACCATCTGCTCATACATTTGAAGGAGTTCTTCCGGCGGGAGGCGCATGGCATTCCCCTCCTACTTGTTGTCGTCCGCGACCTTAAGTTCGCCGAGCACGGCGGCCAGTTGGCGGCCCGTCATCTGTGACTCAATGTAGACCGGCTCCCCCACGAACTTGAGAAGGAGCTGATCTCCCTGGCCCGACACGCCGGCAAAAGGCCCATCGAAAAGGTTTCGAAAAACGAGCCCGTCGCCGCGTCTCAGCCTGAGCTTGCCTTCTTGCCCCTTTCGCATGAACACGACCGCCAGTGAGCCCTCGGGCTTGTCGAAGACGTAGACGAGCGGGTCCCCGTCCGCCTTCTCCTGCACCAGCCTGGCCTCGTTCATCTTGTTGCACACGACGGCGTAAGCGATAGACTTGGGTTTCAACCCATAGTCGTACTCGAACCCCCTCTGGTCGTATTCCAGACGCCCTTCATCTTTCACGACGATATCGTGATCAAAACAGTGCGGTCCGCGCTGCCGCAGCCCGTGCGCATAGCCGATCGTCATGTAGTGCACGACGGCCGCCGCCCCCGCACGGTAATCAAGGGGCCTCCTCCCATCCTTCTCGAGCTCAATGAACTCCTGCGTGTTCTCGAGCGCCCTAGCGCGCGTGCGCTCATCGTCGTACCAACTGGTGCCCCGCAGCATGTTCTCATCGTCCCAGATCGGCATGTCGGCCTTGCCTGCCTTGGCCGCGTAGTCCCGTATCGTGTCAAGGTACTGGCGCAGTTCTTTGTACCCCCAGAGCTTTTCTTCAGGCCACCAGCCGCCCAGGTAGCCGTGATAGGAGATAACGTCGCAGTGCTCCAGCGCCCCCATCTCCATGAGCGGCACCATCCAGCGCGTCCAAAAACCCGAGTTCAGGAAACCCGAGAAACCTACCACCACGGCAGAGGGGTCCAAGTCCTTTATGGTCCGCTTGAACCACTTGAGCATCTCATAATACTGCTTAGGCGTGAACTCCTGCGGCTCGTTCCAGCACTCCCAGTACTTGATGATCTTGCCGAAGCGAGGCACCGCCGCGCGGAAATATTCCTCGGCGTTTCGGTAAAACCCCTCGGGCAACGGCTGATCCGACCCGGCCACCTGGCGCAGTGAGCTGCGCCAAGGCTCGGGCGGATAGTAGAAGCTCCCCCAGAAACGAAGGCTCGGATTCTGCGCTTTCTCGGCGACCTCGCGGTCCTCACGTTCCCAGTAGTCCGGTCGAACCCACGGCGTCGCGCGGGTCTCCTCCGGGCCCTGCTCGGTTCCGAGCCCGGCATAGGCGGCATGGTGGCGAGTCCACGTAATACCCAACGCCTCGATAAACTTCCGGTTGTACTCACGACCCGTGGCGTGACTCCCCCCGCAGATCTCCGAGCCCTTCGACAAGTCCCGCGAAATCACGCCGAACTGAACCGACCGGCTTCTCAAATCCCCCGCCTCGACGCAAACACGATACGCCCCGCGCGGAACCGCCCGCAGCTTCAACTCCTTGCTCCCGCAGACTTCCCCCTCGCCAATCGCAACCTTCACCGGCGTGCGGCTGACCTCGTTCATCCAGAAGTCACGGACGACCACCTCGGCGGCGACCTCGGCCGGCCCCGCCTTCTGCACGACCGCGAGCGCCGGAATCTCCTCGCCGTCGTAGAAGAAAGCGACATGCGACCGGTCCTCGAAGCGCTTCACCAGGAGAAAAAGCTCGGTATCCGGGGGGCGGTACTCAGTCAGCCCCCCTTCCTCCAGTTGAACGGCGTCGAACGCGCAGCCCTTTCCCCGTATCGACACCTTGAGCGAGGCCTGCCGGGCCTCCACGTGTTTGTATGGGACGAATGAAAAGGAAAAGCGCTGCCAACCGTCCGTCACGCTGAACGTCTCCTGGACACTCAGGGCCTCCGAGTAGGTATTGTAGAGGCGTATACTCAGCTGGCTGCCTGGTACGCCTTTCGCATAGCACGATATCGTGTGCGGTTTGCCGTCCTTGAAGAGATAGGGGTCTGACTCAGCATGCTCCACCATCGCATACCCGCCGTGAAAAGCGTCGCCCTTGACAAGCCCGCCCCCCGTCAGCCCACCACTTCATCCCGTCCCGCACGCGGCAGTAATCTGGATTGGACTCGAAACTCGAATCCCGCAGAATGTTGCCTTTCTTGACCTCAGCGACTGTGTCCGCCTCGTCCGCGGGGATCACCTCCCATTTCTTCTGGTCCGGCGGGGTCGTTCCCGCCAATCGTTCCTTCGCTTCCTCCTCCGTCATCGCCCGCAGCACGTAATCGTCGATCCAGTACCGGTCCCCAGCTTGAGCATACTGGATGTAGATGCGCACCATGGCGATGCCGTCATGCAGCGCCGGATCGTACCGATAGACCTTGCCGAGCTGGCACCAATCACCCGGCTTTGTCGCCCTCGACGTGGAGCCTATCGCCCTGAAATTCGCGTCGATCGCGTGCCCATAGACGATTCCGTGTCCCTCGTGCTTGACGCGCAGGGCGTGGTAGATCCACGTAGGCCCGCTCGGCCGAAGATAGCGCCGCTTCTCGCCCAGAAGATAGTTGATGACGCATCCGCCGTCCGTCAGGAACTCGATTTGGAGGGCGTGATTCCCCTCGGAAACTTGCACGCGTTTGGCATCGACCTTCGTGGTGGGAAGCCAATACTCGATACGCCCCCACTCGTCGGGCATCCCATCGCCGTCGGAGTCCCGCTCAAAGTCCCCGTTCTCGATCATATTCTGCCCGGGGCTTGGAACGATCTGTTGGTACTCTTCAACCGGGGCCCTGGCCGCCTCAACCCGACCGCACGCCATCCCCACGACAAGCAGAGCTGACGCGAATGTCCAATCCGCCCTTTTCATCGCAACCCTCCCTGTATGTTGCCAGCAACGCCGCCTCAGGGGCCCCACGGGACGAACCTTCGCCTCTTTCTCCCAGCCCTTTGCGGACCCTGAAAGATACGCACATGGCTGGGCATCGGAAACACCCCAGGCCCATCCTGGGCGAACTTCTCCAAGCAGCTTTCGATCTGGTCGATCTTCTCCGTCAGATCCTCTTCCTGGGCGCCATAGAAATCCAAAAACCACTCCTTGAGACGATAGGTCTTCCTGTGCCAGAGCCACAGTCTGCGCACTTCCTCCCGCAACGGCCCTACCTCCGCGCGCAGCTCCTTGAGCAGCTCGACCGCCCTTTTCATCTTCCGTTTCACCTTGTCGGGGCCAACCTCCACAAGACCCTCCGGAAACCACATGGGCCACTGGGCCCGCCAACCCTCCCGATAATTGCGCCCCGCTTCCTCGACCAGAAGGACCTTCCGCGACTCGTGAAGAAATCTCTTTGCGGCCAACGCCAGGAAATCGACCGCAACGTTGTTTCGAACAACCTTCCTCCTAGCGCGTTCGACGAGCCGGAGCGCCCTTTCCGCTTTGTCGGGGATCGCGCGTATCCTCGCGAAAATCTCGTCGCGCTCCATGAAGCTATACGGCGCAGATGCGATGTCCTTGAATACCTCCCACGTGGGGAAAGGATCCACCGCGCCTCCGGAATTGTCGAAAACATTGCAGTCCGCTAGGAGATGGATGGCGCGGGTCAACTCGTTCGTCCCAAGGCCGAAGAACTGAAACGAGAACTTCCTGTCGTAGTCCTCCAACGTAAGCCCAACGTCTCCGCTCCATGCCAGCTCCGCCGAATAGATCAAACCGTACCAGAAGTATTCAAAGAAACGGCAGAAAAGCTCATAGCCCGCTGTAACCTCCCCCCATGCGTCATGCCTTATCGCCTCCTTCACGTAACGCCGGATGTTCTTGATCCGCTCCTGGTACGCTGGGAACACGCGCTCCATACAGCCCGCAAACGCGTGCGCTAGCACGTCGTGCCCCGCTTGCTGAAAGGCGCCTATCCTTGATCCCCGAATATCGGGAGCGCCCGTCCAATCGAGGCACACGACATCTCTGGGCAGTTCATCCAATCCGCGCAACGTGCCCGTGAAGTCCGCCCCCTTGGCGTCGCGATCCGCATGAGATGAAAAGAAATCCGCATCCATAATGGCCTTCTTGCCATATTCTTTGAGCATCTGATGCAGCCTCTTGACGTGCATGATGAAAAGCCCGTTTTTGCCGATTTCCTCCATCATCTTTCTGCATCGGGGGCACTCCCCTATCGGGCGGACCTCGTCGCAACCTATCCAGAAGTAGTCTGAGTCAAACAACGGGACAAGCTCAGCATAGATCTCCGCCAGCAGCTTATAAGTCCCCTCATTCGACGGACAGAACGGTCCGCCCCCCGACTGGCTCTCAGACAGGTGCGCGTAATGTCTGCAAAGCTGGTCGCTCCAGTGCCCAAAGGAATTGAAGGAGGGAACTATCTCCACATGATGCTTCCTGGCAAAGCGGACCAATTCCCTGATATCATTGTGGGAATATGCACACCTCGGAGCCAATTCCGGGTGTTTGTCAAGTTTGATCATGTTCTCGTTGTAGAAGAGCATCATATTCACCTTGAAGGCACCCAACGTCTGCACAATCCGCTTCAGGTATCCGGGCTTGGCGATCTGCCACCTGGTATCACAGACAATCCCTCTGTGGCGCAGGGCTGGCCAGTCTTTGACTATCATTCCAGGGACAGGCACGTTCCCGTTTCTCCCAGCACGCAAGAGCTGCGCCAGTGTCTGCAACCCATAGTAGAAGCCAGCGGAGTCCCGGGAGGCGAGCTGTACGTTCTTCGCCACCCTGAGTAGGTATGCCTCGTGAGGAGCCTCCTCGATCCATTTCAAGTCGCTGGGCCTAAAGTCGGGATTGAGCGATGATCGTGCCATTCCCGGCACCATCAGCGCTAGGTGGCGACCATCGGGGATTCTGTTGTCCCTGCAAACCCTGATCTTGACCCCCAGTTCGGCCTTCACCTGCTCCTGAAAGTGACTGGCTGCGAAAACGTCCTCACCCTGTGCACGCGGAGACAGCAATAGGACTACGCCTTTGCTCAGCACGAAGGTCTCGCCCGTCCGCTTTATGTCCCTGGGTCTAGGAACAAGCATCTTCTCGGGCTCCAAAGTCGCTGGCTTTCTCACTCTTGTCTCCTTTCCTTGCGCGAACCGCTGCGTGCGACAATCCTCGCCGGTCAGCGTCGAACCACTACATCCCCCCATATCCCGTGGTCTTTCGCACTCGCGCCTCCCTCGCCCAGTCTCTCCGCGCAGGGCAGACATATGAACTTGAGCATACGGACATTCCCGATCGAAAGCCTTGCCTCTCTGGCGGGCCCGATCCCTCGCATCTCGCCGCTGTCAAAGAGAGCCCCACCGTCGCCTTCGACGATGTACCGCAGGGCGCTCTCCTTCCCCAGCCGGGCGTGATTGCCGGCGTACAGGCGAAGCGTCTGAAAGGCTCCGCCTACGTAGTACGCAAACCAGGTGTTCGGACCAACGCCGAAGCCTTTTTCCAGCTCAACCTCCCTGATCCCCCCCTCCAAAACCCGCACAAGCGCAAGCGGCGCCTTTTTCCAACCCAGAGGATCGACACGCTCGACGGAGCAGTTCCGCAGCGCCTGCCCGCGATACATGTGGTTTACGAAGTCCCTCTGATAGTCCAGCGGAGGGAAATCCGAAAGACAGTAAGTTTCCACCGCTGGACTTGAACCGTCGAACCGACCCTTTGCCACGCAGATCGCCGTATGGATGAAATCGGCAAGGAGTTTGATCCCCGGGGCATAGGCGCTGTCCCGCAGGCGGTTCACCTCCGATAGGTCACCCCTGTACAAGGCAAGCACCGCTGGATAGTACCTGCTGAAAATGCCGTCCCGAATCCCGGTATGTGCGCCGGTAATGTGGAACAACGCCTCGTGAATGTCCCGCCCGAGAAGCTGCGGCTCCTGCGCCGGGAACTCCCCCGGCTCCCAAAGCTCCTCCGACTCATGCAGCCAGTGGAAGGAGAGGAACGCGTAGGCGCTCTCGGCGGGGGGAGGGAAGAGGAGCGTGTCGTACATATCATTGAACACCTGTCCTCCTTCCACGCAGAGCCTTCCATGGCCCACTGAACACATGTCGGCGACGTAGTGCGAAAAGCTCCCGATATACCTAGCGGCGACCCCTACGTCGCCTTCCCTCAGCGCTTCCACAATCCGGTTGAAATAGTGCTCGTAGAAACGCACGACCTCGTCGGGGCGCGACGGCAGACCAACGGAGCAATAGCGCTCGAAATCGTCCTCAACATGGGCGAATCTCATCGCATTGTCATGGGTCTCCCGGTCGGCCTTCCACCGCCAGATATCCGGGTACATACAGTAGGTATCGGCGATCCTTTCCACCTCGCTTTCCAGAAGAGGCCGCTGCCACGATGAGAGGGATTCGATGGCGGCCCTTGTTATCCCGGCGTGCCTAACAACATCCATGCGATCCACCTCTTGATTGGCGTCACAGCAAAGACATCAACCGATCGAAAACCTGCCGGCGCTTCCGGATGTCCGCCTCCAAGTCCTCGGGCATGCCGAACTCGAAGTTCAATGGTCCCTGATAGCCCGTCTCGTCGATCGCCCTCATGACCCGTTTCCAGTCAATGACGCCTTCGAACGGGTACCAATGCTTTTCCTCTTGCCCGTCGTTGTCCGACAGGTGAAAGGCGACGATCCGGCGTCCCAATCTTGCGATGGCGCCGAGCAGGTCTCCGGACAGGTTGAGGTGGTTGGTATCGACGCAGATGCCGACGCATTCCGGGTCACAGTGCTCCACGACGCGCAACACCTCCGCCTGATCCGCCGGGATATGAGGGAAGGGCATCGTTTCCACAGCGATGATAACACAATGCCGTCGGGCATGGGCTCGCAAATCACCGACGCTCCGCTGAAGCCAGCGAAGTCGCGCCGGCCTGTCGTCCTCCACTACGGGCCTGTTGCTGCCATGAATCACAACCAGGCGCGTCGCCAGCGACGCGAGCGCGTCCAGCCGCGCAGCCACGTTCTCCACGGCCCGGCATCGGAAGTCCTCGTTCAGGCTGGACAGGTCCGGTTCGACGTCGTCGCAGTACACATGGGCGCTGTGCGCAACGATCCTTCCGGAGACGACGGCCTCTTTCCAGAAGGCGAGCTGCCCCAGGTCGAAAAGGTCAACGTAGCCCGCCCTCAGCGTAAGCTCGATATGCCGGACGCCGTGCCTAGCCAGCATATCCAGGTGCTCCGGCTGAACCGGTCCTTCCCCCAGAAAAGATGACGAACACGAAAGCTCAAAACGACCGGACATCTTTGAGCGCTCTCGGTGAACAGGCGGACTGCCGCGCAACAAGAGGATTGCACCCCATGAAGCTACGCCCCGAATTCAATGACCTCGTGATCGTGGAGCACGGGCAGGGATACCTCAAGGCGGTCTCCGTCGCGTGCCATGGACAGGTTGGCACCGGCGGCCACCGCGCGCGCCGAACGCACGCGGGAATCCCGGATGGACACCTTCACGTCGTGGATTGGGACGAGCTCATCCAGCGTGGTCCGCTGGACCGTGCCGGCCACGCGATTGGAGCAGAAAGGCAGGTTCAGCAGGTGGACGCGCACCGTCGAACCATCCGGGCCGACCAAACAGTTGGCCAGCACGACGGCGGGGGCGTCGATGCGGACCAGCGCGGGTCGCAGCGCCACCAACGAGCGAAGCAGCTTTCGTGTGTGGACGTGGGGCCACAGGAAATAGGCCTGTCCCAGATCGGCCTCGCACCATATGACCTGCCCATCGGGCACCGACCCGGCCACCAGCGCGGGTGCGCTGGTCGGAGCCCCCGTCCTGTCAAGGATGGAGCCCCACACGTCGATCGGGTTTCTCCCGTCCCACTCAAGTCCCGACCACGGTCCATCCAGCTCCAGCAACCTGGGAAGCTCCTCCAGCACGCCCGGGCGCAAGCGGAAGGCCCGGTCGAACACGCGGGGCTCGTCCGAGACGGCCGGCCCCACCCGCAGGCTGATCAGGTGCTGGGCCAAAGGGGTCGGCGCCCGGTCGCCCCATTCGTCGAGCTTGCCCGTCTGGTGCCACGCGATCACCAAGCCGCCCCTTCCCAAGAAAGCGCGGATCCTCTCATGCATGGCTTGCGACAGGCACGCTGAGTTCGGCAGAACCAGCACGGCAAAGTCTTTCAGTCGATCCTCGCACAGGTCGTCGTCGAAGACGAAGGAGAACGGTATGTGCTCCTGCGTCAGCATGGAGTAGAGCCCGAACAGTCCGCTGGAGTAGTCCTTGAGGCGCCCGTGGCGCAGACCGTAGAAATCCCGCGTGATCTGGGAGAGGTGGACGGCGCAGTAGCCCAGCTCAGTCCCCCCAAATGCTTCCTCGCGCTTGGCGACCGCGTCGTTGATCTTTCTCATGAGCTCAAACCGGTCGATGTATCCCAAACCGTACCACGGTGCTACCCCGTGGGCGATGCAGCCCAGGGCGTGCATGTGGTGCATCATTCGATCCACTGGCAAATAGGGCGTGAAATGGTTCAGCCGCGTGGACGTCAGCGGCGTCCACAGGTCGGCGATCTCCTGATTGTGTGCGCGTGCCAGCTTGCAGTGAAACCCCATCATCTGGACGGCGTTCGTGGGTCCCAGGCCGGAATGCTCGCTGCTGCCAAAGCTCGTGAACCGACGCATCGGCACGGCGTAGCCCCAGGACAGCTCCCAGCCGGGCGGCGGACCGGGACGATTTGCGGTGCTGAAAACCACCTCGATTCCCGGGTCCACCTCGTGGATCACGCCCGTGAAATGGTCGGCGGTCGCCATGAATCTGTCGTACCGCCATGCCACCCATCGTCGAAACACCGGATCCTCCCAGTCGATCGCGGTCGGAAGCGCAAAGTCCGTGTCCTCTCGGAAAGCAGCCCCGCAGTGCTCGCACACGCAGCCGATGCGCTCATTGTTTGGCAGTCCCGTCATGCCTGTCCCGTCAAACCAGAGTGCATCCACGCCCATCTTCGCAACTTCGCGAATGAACCGCGCGATGGTCTCGCGCCACGGCGAGGAGGTGACGCACATGCCCACCGCATCGATCTTCCCGTCGGCAGGGGGATTGATGAACTTCATCGCCCACTCCGGGTGCCATTTCACCGGCAGGAAGCCGTTCGGATTCCCGAAGTATTCGATGCAGTAATAGGTCCACGCCTGGACCATGATATCGTGTTCGTGACATCGCTGAATGATCTCAGGGAACGCATCCGGATCGCACTCAGGATGATGTGGCAGCACATTGGAGCGGAACAACGCCGGCCCCTCGCCGTCGCTGGCTCCGGTCACCAGCACGTCGAAACGGTTCTCCACTAGGTCCCTGATCAGCCGGGCCACGTCAATGTGGAGCGACCGATACTCCAATCGACGTACACGCTGCGCGAACGGTCTTCCCGTCCTCAGCCGCCTTCCACACTGCTTATCCGGACTCCGTTTCATGTCGCGATCTTCCTCTTTCCTTGCCATTCTATCGCAACAACGAATAGTTGTTGACTGGCAAACTCCTTTCGAGAGAAGGGGTTGTGACTTTCATGTTTGCCCTAAAGGTCACACCCCCCTTCGAAAGGAGTTTCTGATGTCGAAAACGCCTCACGCGGTCCGGTGCCCTCGCTGCAACGGTCCAGTCGATCGCTTCGGTCGCGATCCCGTTTCCGGCCTCCAGCGGTATCGCTGCAAAGCCCCCGTCTGCCGCCGACAGTCCGTCCCTGGAAAACCCGTTCGCGTCCGCAAGTATCCTAAAGGTCGTCCGCCCCCAGTGCGGCACCCACATGAGTATCTTCAAGCACCTCAGCGACGCCTTGCGCTTCCGCTGCAACCGCTACAACGCCAAGGGGCAGATGCGGCCCATGCCACTCAAGCGGCCCCACCGGAAGATAGATCAGCCCATGCGCTTCCCGAATCGCCACGATCTCCCCGGGCCGCAGATACTGCGCCTCGACCCTGTTCTTCATAGAACACCCCTTCCACGACTCTCCCCCCGCATTCGGCCGCACCATGGAAACGCCGACACGGACCTCGCCCTCAGCAGGCCCTTATCGGTCCGCCGGCGCGCACACGCAGCACGGGCATGATAGGGTCAGGCGACTTCACCGGCAGCCCCGTGATCGTGAGCACGTCCCCCCTTTGCGTGAAAGGAAGACGGCGTCCGCCCGGAAGAAGCTCAACGGCCTTCACCGGAGATGCCAGCCCCGCGAAGACCGCTTCGCCCCGGGGATAGGCCTTCATGTGAAGGTAGAGGTTCGTCCCGCTCACCGTGCTGAAA
>JAZDKG010000081.1:0-2473 GCA_043803205.1 Planctomycetota bacterium | reverse complement strand
ATCAAGGACGATGTTGACGCGTGGCTCAAGGGGTGCGCTGTGGGAGGGAAGCGAATCCGGCGCGAGGAGCGCAAGCGATGAGTGAGCCGAAGCGTTTGGGAGGATTCGGTCCGGGAAGTCTAGCGACTGGGGGAAAGGCGTTGGGGTTGAGGGAGCAGCGGAGTCTTTTTGTGGAAACGAGGGAAGGGCGAAAGCGGGTTCAAGGGGGTGTGCCGACGACGGAGGTGGTGCTCTCAGCGCACGTGAGCGGGAATGCGGATGTCTTCCCCTCGATTCTTGCGTTGCACGTTCCAGAGGGAGCGGTGGTGGCGGACGTGACGTACGGGACGGGCGTATTCTGGAAGAATGTCCCGAAGGGGAAGTATGTGTTGAAGGCGACGGACATCGCGGATGGGGTGGATTGTCGAAGTCTGCCGTACGAGTCGGAGTCGCTCGACTGCGTGGTCCTGGACCCGCCTTACATGGAAGGGTTTTTCCGGCGATCGGATGAGCAGAAGGCGGGCGGGGGGACTCACTCGGCGTTCCGGCGGTATTACTCGAACGGGAACGAGAGGGGAGAGGGGGCAAAGTGGCATCAGGCGGTGACGGACCTGTATTTCAAGGCGGGGAGGGAGGCTCACCGGGTGCTGAAGGACTACGGCGTCTTGATCGTGAAGTGTCAGGACGAGGTGAGCGCGAACCGGCAGTGCCTTACGCACATCGAGATATACAATGAGTATGTGAGGCAGGGGTTCTACTGCAAGGATCTGTTTGTGGTGGTGCGAGGGAATCGGCCGGTGGTCTCGCGTCTCAAGAAGCAAGTGCACGCGCGGAAGAACCATTCCTACTTCATGGTTTTCGTGAAGTGTCCGAGCGGGAGGGACGCTCAGCGTTTGCGGTCGCGTACGACGGCTTCGATGACCGGGAGGGGGTCGGCGTAGAATGGAGGCTTAGGGGGCCAAGTGACCGTCACAAGAGTGGCGAGAAGGTGCCTGCGCTGGTATGGGGTGTAGCGGCTGAAAGACGATCGGGGGAGGTCGCGGTTCCGCGCGAAGGCGAAGCGCCATTCCTTTTCGAACTCGAAGCAATTGACAGCGAGTATGTCGAACTCGCCGGCCAGGAGGCAGGTGGTTTCCAGTTTCGTTCCGTTTGGGAAAGTGACCTTTCTGCGGTCGCTAGCGTCGACCTGAGCCTTTCCGATCCAATATGGTTTGCCAGTGCCGGGGTCGGTCTCGCGGCGGATGGAATTTGTCTGCAATGACTTGCACTCGATCTTGAGCTGTCGGCCCTTGAAGAGGATGGTGCGGTCGGCCTTTGCGGAACGGTCGTGGTTGTCCGCTTTGCCGTGGTTGCGCATGTCAGAGGAGACGCGGAGCAAGAGTTTCAAGAGCTGGTGCTCTGCGACGTAGCCCAAGAGGATGCCTCGGAGGCTGGGGCTGCGGTCGACGAGCTCTGTCAGTTCCTCCGGCGAGATGTCCCAGCGCTCGAGGATGGTCCGGGCACGGGGAGATTGGGCAGTCATGTTTGGCCTTTCCGAGTGTGACGGAGAACGTTGCGGGCCTTATTCCTGGGTAGACGAGCTTATTGGCGAGGGGGTTTCTTCGCCAGGACAATCCGAGAAGGAGTATTACTGAGTTGTGATCGGGGCGGAGGCCGGGCGCTGGGAACCCGGGCGTCAACGGGCGCGGGCCAATTCCCGTTCGTATTTCTTCATGGTGGCGAGTTCCCTGGGCAGGTGGGTGTCGTAGGGCTCCCAATCGATCCATTCACCGCTGAGGTAGCCGTTGTAGTTGGCGGCAAGCAGCAAGCGAACGGCGGCGCGATGGTCAATCACGCCGCGGCCGATGGGTTGGAGGACGAGCTTGTCGCCGGGCTCGGTGACGCCATCATGGAAGTGAATGTGGCGGATCCAGGGCCTGAGGACGGCGAAGGAGTCTTCGATGGTTACGCCGGCTCTGCGGACAGGGTGCATGATGTCCCAGTTGACGGTGATGGCGGGGTGATTGACCTGGCGCATGACGGTTGCGAGGTGCTTGGGGTCGCACCAGTCGTCGTGTGTTTCGACGCAGACGGCGACGGCGGCATTTCGGGCCTCGTCGGCGAGGGCGCCGAGGGAGCGGACGAGGCTATCGATAGCCTTCTTTCGATCGATGTCTTTGGGGAGGGAGCCGCCAAAGACGCGGAGGGCCGGGCAGCCGAGATCGGCGGCAAGGTCGATGGCCTTTCGCGTATCCTGGACGGAGTTCTCGGCCTGGGCGGGGTCGGCGAACGTGGAGGAAGTCGCCAGGCAGGCGAGGGCGATGCCGCTATCCTTGACGCGTTTGCGAATATCCTTGCGCTGCGCGGGGGTCGTATCCCACTCGATGCCGTGGGCGTGGTTGCTGACGAGGCGGGGCTCGATGCCGTCGTAGCCGTAACGTTTCGCCAGGGCGAGCACCTGGTCGAGGCTAAGGTCCGGGCAGGAGAAGGTCATGAAGGCGTATTTCATGGGTTT
>JAZDKG010000080.1:0-7997 GCA_043803205.1 Planctomycetota bacterium | reverse complement strand
CCTCGCGCTCGCGGCCCGATACTCCGCAAGAAGGTCCTCCGCCGTCCTCGCGTAGTTGTAGATCCGCACGTTGGCGATCAGGCCCTTGTAATGCCTGTCGTTCCACTGATTGAATCCGATGAGGAGCGGGCGGTCGTTGGGAGCGATGCTCGCGTCCTTCATGGTGAACGTCTTGTCCGGGGCGCCATTGAAGTACGTCCTGACCGTCCTGCCCTCCTTGGTGATCGCGAGGAACGACCAGACGCCCGGCCCGGGTCTCTGGCCGAACGAGATCGACTCGATCTCGCCCGCGGAGTTGCCGTACCGAAACCCGGCGTAGTCGGCCGACACGAGGAAGTCGTAACCGGAGTACCCCTGACCGAGCTTTCCGATGAGGGCGGCGTCCTTGGGACAATCCGCCGCCGGCTTTACCCAGCCCTGGATGGTGAAGGCGCCGGCAAGGGAGAGCTCCGCGTCACTCCCGCACGCCACATACTCATCGATCCCGTTGAGCTTGAGGGCTTTTCCCCCTGCGCCGTCGTCCGTCCACATGCCGGCGCCTGAAGGATCGCTCCCTGAGACGAGCGTGCCGGAGTGGTTATGACTGGACTCATCTCCCGCGTGCGTGCCCGTCCCTTCGTCAAATGCCCACTCCGCAACCATCATGTCACGCGCAGCCGACGTCCCTGCAAAAAGCATGAGAAGCGCGCCGATGCTCGCCAAGCAAGAGATACCGTTACGCATTTCCTGGACTCCTATATTCCGAAAAGCCGCTTGGCGTTGAGGCCGAAGATCTTCCGCTTGTCGTCGTCCGATATCCTGGCCGCCGCCACCTGCCCGATCTTCGCCCGCCCGTCATACGAGTTGACGTCCGTCCCGAAAAGAATGCGCTCCGCCCCCACCTCCTTCACCATCAGCTCGATGATCCCGTCGGGCATGATCGAGCAGCACAGGTCCAGGTAGATGTTCTGGGCCGTTCGCGCTAGGCCGATCGCCGCCTCCATCCCCTCGATCAGTCCCCCCGAGTGCCCCAGGATCACCTTGACGCGCGGGTGGTCTTTCGCGATCGGTCCGAACATTGCCGGCGCACAGGTGGGGTCCCCCAGCCACGTGTGCGACAGCACCGCAAGCTCCCGCTCGTTGGCGAACGCCCACATCGGCCGATACTCCGGCCCGTCCGCCGGGTAGTTATGGACCTCCGGATGGATCTTGATCCCCTTGTGATTGCCCTTGACCAGGTGTTTCTCCAGCTCCCCCACCATTTCCGCCTCCGGATACCGCGGGTTGACCACCGTGCTCCCCACGATCCTTCCCCGGTGCGCGTCGACGAGCCGGGCCATCTCATCATTCCCCGCCGGACAGCTCGCGTAGAACGCGATCATGTGCGACGCAACCGCCATCGTCACGCCGCTCTCGTCCATCCAGCGGACAAGGTCCTCGCCGCTCCCCTTCCCTCGCGAGCTGTCTACCTCCGCGTGGGGCCCCACGTGCGCGTGACAGTCGATCAAGAGCTCCCGACTCAGCATCTCCCCCCGCCGGACGGCGTCCCAGATCGCGCTCACCGTCTCCCTCCTTTCCGGAGGATCTCCCCCAGATTCGTCGAGGCGATGCGTTGCTTGTCCGCGTCGGCTATCTCGGCATACAGAATCAGCGCCATCGCCGCCCCCGCGCTGTAGACGGGCATGCCGCTCCCGAAAATGAGCCTCCGTGCCCCGAAACGCTGCGTGATGTCCGCGATCCCCCGGTGGGGCAGGTAAAGCTCCGTCTCTATCTTGAGATTCGGATGCTTCGCCAGGAGCGCGAAGACCGTGCGTTCCGTCCGCCAGTTCACCCGGAGCAGCACGAGCGTGAGCGTCGGGTGCGCCGTCATCACCTCGTCCACTTCCCCCCACGTGATCTGGTTGGTCCGACTCTCGATCAACACCGGTATCCCCGCCTCGGCAAGCGTCGCGTACGTCCTCCCGCACCACGTCTCCCCCGCCGGGTAGCGGTGCTGCGCCGGACACATCCGCGCGGCCCGCGCACCTCCCTCCTCCAGGTACCTCACGAGCGCGTCCCCCTCCGGCATCTCCCCGTTATGGTGCGGCACAATCACGTAACATGGATCAAACCGTCGATGACGCGCCGCGATCTGCGAAATCCTGTCGTTCCCTCCCAGGATGTCCGTCGCGGTCGCTAGCGCGTGCGTCGCCAGCGCGCGCTCGATCCCCACGCGATCCATCTCCGCCAAGATCTCCTCGGGCTCAAGAATCGCCCCCGGAAGCGGGGCCGCCCCGCGCCCCACAACACAGTTGGCGTCGAAGAAAGAGATCATTCTACACCTTGGTTCTTGAAGAAACGCCCCTGGGCGCGTTGGGAGCGCCCAGCTTTCCGCCGAGCCTCACTAGGAGCGTCCGCAGGTAGTCTGCCTCGTGCGCGATGCCGACACGATAGTCCACGGGGACCTCGTACTCGATCGAGACGTATCCGTCGTAGCCCGCCTCCGCCAGCGCTCTGAGGCCCGCTTCGAGCGGGATGCGCCCTTCGCCGCACAGGCGCGGCAGCCACGTGCCGTCCGCCTGACGGATGCCGTCCTTGGCCTGCACCAGCATCGCGTGAGGCGCGACGCGCCGCACCGCAGGCAGCACCTCCTCCCCCGCGTTCGCAAGGAAGTTCGCAATGTCCACCACGAACCCGAAATGCTCCGACCCGAGTTCCCGGTGGTAATACAGGAGATGCTCGCTCGTCCCGCCCACTCCCCCGTGGTCTTCCATGGCCAAACGCACGCCCAAGGGCTCGGCGTACGCTATGCACTCGCGAAGCGCTTCGACCACGCGCGCGCGATCTTTCTCGAACGACCCGCCGCGCCTCCCCCCCGCGAACACCCGGACCACGTCCGTCCCAAGCTCCCTCGCGCGGTCCGTCGCCCGCTTGACCTTCTCAATCTCCCCACGCCCCTTCTCCGCGTCCAGGAGCGCGAAGTTGTTCGACACGATATACCCCGACACCGAGAGCCCCGCCTCGCGCACCCGCTTCGCCGCCGCCGCGCACTCCAGCTCCTCGTCCTGCCAGTAATACCCCAGCTCGACGGCATCCACCCCCACCCCCCGCGCAAACTCGATGAACCCATCGATCGTCGCATCCCCGGCGACGAACGCCTCGTGCAGACTGTAGACGCTCAGGCTGAGCTTCAACGGCCTCACCCTTCGTAAAGCCATTCCACCGGGAGGCTGCGCACCTTGAGCAGACACCTTCCGACCGTGTCCTGCCTGCATCCGTAGTCATACGTCGCGATGAAATGATCCTGGGCAAAGATCGCCGTCGGATATGCGCAGCGCAAAGATCCGGGAGCCCGGTGATACCGTTTGTCGTCCGTCGGCTGCCAGAAGCGGTCCTCGCAGTCGACCGCATCGTGCACGGGAGGCGGCTCAACGTAGGCGACGTCGTCTAACGACTCGAGATTGCGGAAATGCCCCCAGGAGTCTCCCTCGTCCTTCGAGATCGCCGTCGAGAGGCGCTGGCGCCTCAGGCCGTGCTGCATCTCCCATACGCTCGCCTGGTTCCAGATGAGCACGAGATCCCCCGTCGAAGGGACCCTCTTGACGTGGAGGGGTGAATACGAGGAGGCCACCCTCATCGGCACGGGCATCGTCCACCGCATCCCGCCGTCTTCCGAGAAAGACCGGTAAGGGACCCCGACGTTGGTTCGACCTATCATCATCAGACGCCCATCCGCTAGCTCAATCGCCGTCGGCTCCTCGAAGGGAAAGAACCCGCACCGCGCAGCCTGCCATCCGCCCGGAACGCACGTCACCAGCGTATGGACGCTGCGCCGCCAGGTCCTCCCCTCGTCCGACGAGATCATCGCGTAGCTCGACGGAAACGCGTACTCGTACGGACGCTCGAACGCCTCCCTGTCCTTCGGGATCGGCGGAGGCGGATTGTTCATCCAGGACATCACCGGCGCGACGACGGCGCCGTTTGACCTCACGAAGAGGCTCCCGCACCGCACCACGTGGATGGGGTCCGCGGGGTTGAGCATCACCCCGTCCGACCATGTGTCCCCCTCGTCCCGGGAGCTGTAGAAGGTCGTGTGGAAGATCATGTCTTCGCCGGGGGGTCTGAAGGTGCATGTCAGTCCGATTGCGCCGGATCCAAGACGGACCAGACTCGCCTGACGATTGAGGGGAATGCTTTCTCCGTTTGCTTTGCTGAGTGGCGACGCCGGGCCCCAGCTTTCTCCCAAGTCCCCGGAGAAACGTCCGACCGCGCCGCCCTTGTCGTCCCCATGGACCAGAAGGATACGCCCATCGGTCAGCTCAAGGACGCTTCCCTCGCAAGAGCCCCCATCCCGAATCACACAGCCGTCGTTCATGAGATTCGCCCGCTAGGATCGATAGAGGAAAGGAGGGGAGCGGTCCCAGCCGCTCCCCTCCCTAAGTGCTCCGCATTTAGTCTTGCGCGTACAGCGGATCGAGATAGATCGGCCAGAGCTGCGCCGCTTTCTGTGCAAGCGTCACGTAGATGGGGTAATACGTGTTCACGCCCCGGTTCGCCTCGAGAATCGCAAGGAAGTTCTTCCGGAGCGAGTAGCCCGCATCGGAGAACGTCTTCACGCTCCCGTCCGCGAAGAGCACGTTGTACGACATGTCATGATTCGACACCCACCACTTGGCATCGAGCCCATCCGCCTGGCTGCTTGTGGGAGGCCGGCCGAAGTTGATCCCGCCGTTCTCGGTCCACCCCGCGCCCGCGAACAGAAACAGGTGAGGCGTCCCGTAGATGGCGTCGGATGCAAGCGCAAAGCCCTTCCCCAAGGCGTCGTCAAACTTCAGCGACCCGTAATGCACCACGTGCGTCCTCTCGGAGTCCCGGAGCTCATAGCTCCCGATGATGGAGCACAGATGCCCCATCCCCTGCGTGTCCACGGTCCCGTTCCGACATGCATACACGGCATAGTCGCCAAAGGGGGAGGTTGCCACATTCCCCTTCCTACCGTATCCCGAGTTGCTCCTGCAAGCGGTGACGTCCGCCGCATCGTTGGCGTCTCCGTTCGCCTTGAGGTATTTCCCGCCCGACGTGTAGAAGGGCTCGGTGAGGTCGAAGTCGAGGGCATACACCATCTTCTGCCGGAATGCATTGGTGTTCCACAAGAAGAGCGTCTTCTTGTCGATCGTCCGGCTCGGACAATCGAGCACGCTCGACCCCTTCTGCGTGAGATACCCCCCCGCTAGTAGCAGCCCCAGCCCGTTCGCCATCCCAGGCCCATACTTCGGCACAGGCGTGCTCGAGGTCGAATCGGGGGTCGTGATCCCCAGATCCCAGTTGATCGTGGGAATGAGATAGAACATCCCGGAGTTGCAGTCCGGGCTGATCCACGAGTTACCGTCCGGAACCGCCGTTCCCAGCGCCGCCCCGCTGCTGTACCCGTGATAGAGAGCATGCTTGTAGACGCCTTTCCCGCCGTACCCGTACAGCACGGGCGTCTGCGACTTGTTGTCCGTGCAGTACATGTTCATCGCCAGTCCGATCTGTCGGAGGTTCGAGCGGCACTGGGTCTTGCGCGCCTCCTCCCGCGCCCGCCCAAGGGCGGGCAGAAGCAATCCGACCAGAAGGGCGATGATTACCATCACCACCAGAAGCTCAATCAACGTGAAACCTTGAAACCTTTTCTTCATCTTCATTCCTCCTGCCATTGTAGATTCACTCCACACATGTCTTTTTCCCCAAGAACTCGTCGCCTTCCCGCCGTCGTCACCTCCTCTCTTCTGCGAAAACCCCCTTGGATTATCGAAGTTCCAGGTGCCTGCGCATCTCGCGATACGCCCGCTCCGGATCCCTCGAGGCGATCCCTTCCGCCAGTTTCGCATGCGAGTCCGGCTCCGTCACGACCGCCGAATACCCGATCGACGCAGCTAGGTCCATGAGCCTGCGATCCTGAACGTCTTCCAAGAGCTCCGGACACCCCGCCATCTGGGCGATCCGCAGGTGCACCCTCGTGTGCGCCAAGGACGACCTCGGTATCTGTTTCCCCATCACCGCGTCCGCTTCGACGGCAAGACGGCGAAGCTCCGCCGCCTCCTCTTCTGTGATCCTCTCCGCCGCCAGCCGCGCCGCTTCGCACTCAAGTGCCTTCCGCAGGATCCGCAGCCCCTCCCTCTGCCTGGGGCTTGCTCCGACCACGCGGAACCGCCCGTCGTCCATCTGCTCCGCTAAGCGCGCCGCCACCAGCTTGTGCAGCGCCACCCGCACCGGCGCGGTCGAGACCCCGAACTCCCGCGCTAGCGCCCGCAGGCTCAGCACGTCCCCGGGCTGGAGTCTCCCGTCCTGGAGCCGGGAGCGGATCTCCTGGTAGGCCTCCTCCCAGCGCACAGGCGCCGGGGTCCTCTTGTTTATTGTCTTGAGAGCGTCGGACAACTATCACTCCCCGTCCGCGCGGTATCACATCTGTAATTACAGCATATCCTCCAGCCTCGTCCTGTCAAACCAAAAACCGGAATTTGAGGTGATGTTTACAACATCTTGTCTGGCTTGACGTTACAGTAATACCCCTCCCGCGACCTCGCGAACCTCCCCATACTACTCTTCTTGGACGCTTCCCCTCAAGCGCTTCTTGGCGGCCCGCCTTTTCTTCTCGGCCAACGCGTGTTCCCTTGACGCCCGCGTCGGTCGCGTCGGAACCCTCTTCTTGGGTTTTCGCGCCCTCGCCTCGAGCCGCACGATGAGCCTTTCGAGCGCTAGCGCCCGGTTCCGCGCCTGCGAGCGCGACTCCGTCCCCACCGCCGTGATCCCCGTCGGAACGTGTCGGATCCGCACCGCCGACTCGCTCGTGTTCCTCTTGCGGCCCCCGGGTCCCCGCGAGCGATAGGTGTGCACCTCGATCTCGCCCGCAAGCTTGCGCCGGTCCACCCGCCCGCTCATTCTCCACCTCCCTTCACCTCCCCCATGATAGGTCCGCAGGGCTTCCCCGGAAACTCCAATTCCGTTCCTTCCCCCCGGTCGTGCCCTTTTTCGCTCGCACGAGCGTCCGCGCCGCGTACACTTTCCCTGCGATACGGTCCACGAAAAGGGAACGCTCCATGAATTCCATCCCCAGGGTCTCTCCCCAGGCCCGCGATTACATCGACCGCGTCCTCTCCTACGGCTTCCATAACACCACGTCGCCGGGGATCACCGCCAAACTCGAAGCCCTCTTCGCCCGCACCTTTGGCGTCCGCTACGCCATGGCCATGGCCAACGGCACCGTCACCCTCCACGCCGCCCTCGTCGCCGCCGGCGTCGGTGCCGGCGACGAAGTCATCGTTCCGCCTCTCACCGCCGGCGCCACGGGAATCGTCGTCCTTCACGTGAACGCGGTCCCCGTCTTCGCCGACATCGATCCCGACACCCTCACCATCGACCCAGAAGACGTCCGTCGCAAGATCACGCCGCGCACCAAGGCGATCATCCCCGTCGCCATCTATGGCCTCGCGCCCGACCTCGACCCCATCATGGAGACAGCCCGCGAGCGCTCGCTCACCGTTATCGAGGACGACGCCCAGTGCTTCCTCGGCTCCTACAAGGGCCGCCTCGTCGGCTCCATCGGCCACTTCGCCAGCTTCAGCTTCCAGGCCTCCAAGCACATGACGTGCGGCGACGGTGGGATCCTCATCACCGACAACGAGGAACTCGCCACCAAAGCCCGACGCGTCTCCTCCTTCGGGTACGCCTCCGCCTCCAGCCGCCCGGGCGCGTCCGTCATGCCCGAGGCGCAACGCTGCGCCCCCGACGCGGTCCGACACGTGTCTTTAGGCTACAACTTCCGCCTCCCGGAGATCGCCGCCGCCGTGGCCCTGGGCGAACTGGAACGGCTGGAGGAATTGGTGGCCATGCGAACCACCGTGGCGGAGTGTCTTGCCGAGGTGATCGACGCCTGCGACTGGCTCGTTCCCCAGAAGACCCCGCCGGGCTACGTCAACAGCTTCTGGACGTACACCGTCCGGATTGCGCGGGACGACGTCGACTGGGCCGCATTTCGCCGGAAGTTCGTCGAGCTGGGC
>JAZDKG010000079.1:0-2451 GCA_043803205.1 Planctomycetota bacterium | reverse complement strand
AGCAAAAACAACCCCCCCTACACTTCCCAACGTCGAAAGCAATGCCTTATCAAAGGAGGCCACTTTAATCGCCATGTTCGGCCTTCCCTTATCCGGCTGACCTCGGAATCGTAAAACAGAACCGCGCCCACTTCCCCTGTTCCGATTCCCCCCACGTCCTCCCGCCGTGCAGTCCCACCATCTCCCTCGAGAGAAAGAGCCCCATCCCGCTCCCCCGCTTGTTCCGCGTGTTCTCGTTCCGGATGCGCGAGAACTTGTTGAAGAGCGCCTGGCCCTCCGCTTCCGAAAAACCTATTCCTTCGTTCCACACGCACACCGTCACCTCGTCCCCCTCCACCGTCACCTGCAGCCGCGCTAGCCCCCCCTCCCGGCCGTACTTCGCCGCGTTGGTAAGGTAGTTGCTGAGCGCAATGCGCAATAGCTCCCCGTCCCCCTCGATCTCGAGATCATCCGGCGAACTCACCTCGAGCTTCATTCCTCGCGATTCAAAAAGCGGCCCCACGTGCATGACGCAAGGGTCCACCACTTCCTGGCGAAACGCAATCCTGGTCTTCGTCGGCACGAGTTCCCCTCGCTCCGCCCGCGAAAGATCCAGATAGTTCTTCACCATGTCCGTCATCTCTTCGCAGTTCCGCTTGATGCGGATGAGCGATTGCTTGACTTTGTCGGGCACCTCCCCTAAAAGATTCTCCACGATCACATCGATAATGGTCTGGATGACCGCAAGTGGGTTCTTCATCTCGTGCGTGATAAACCCCAGCATCTTCATGTAGTTGCTGTTCGCCCGCTGTAGTTTCTCGTTCGTCTCCGCTAATGTCTCGTTCTGCTGCCAAACCTGCCGGTCCCGGTCCGCGATCGCGCGCTCCATCTCCGTGAACGTCTTCGCTAACTGTTTGATCTCCGTGTACGTCGCCTTCACGTGCAGATCCATTTGCTGATCGCCCCGCGTCAGCCGCTCCGCCGCCCTCCCCAGGACCCAGAGCGGCCGCGTGATCCGCCTGACTAGCACCAGCGCCGCTAACACCGCTAACACGCCGATAACCATCACGGGCGCCAGGAACCGCAACATCAGCGTCCTCCGAAGCTGAGCGTAAGGCGCCTCCAGTAACCCCACGTACAGCATCCCGATGATCTTCCCGTCCGGGTCTGCGATTGGCTCATACCCGCTGAAATACCACGCGTCCACCACCCACGCCCGGTCCGACCAGCGTTGCCCGTCCACAAGGACCTTCCGCTGGACCTCGCTGGACGCGCGCGTGCCGACCGCCCGCGTCCGGTCTGGTCCCCGCACGTTGGTCGCCACGCGCAAGCTGCCTAGAAAGATCGTGACCGTCCCCAATGGCTTCTGGTTGTAGAGCCCCGCTCCGAACACCAGCTCCCGCATCTCGTCCACCAGCTCATGATTGAAGTTGAGCGCCCTCCCGCCGTACAGGAGCGCCACCACCCGATCGCTCGAGTCCCGGATCGGCGTCGCAAACCACCAGAAGAGCGCCTTCGTCGTGTCCGACTCGGAGCTCCCCTCCGCCGCGCCCATGAGCATCGCGTTCCGAAGCGCCGGTCCGCCCTCGATTTCTAAGCGCTCCGCGTCTAACGCCACCGTCCCGCTCGCCACCTTCCCCCCTAACGCCTGACGTAGGACCGGATCCTCGTTAATCGGAACCTTTGTGGCCCTGTCCCTGAAACTGCCGATGAGTGGGCTCCCGGTCACGTCGCAGAGATTGAGCACCCCGAGGCGCAGCGCGCGCTTCATCTCCTGCATCCTTGCCGCAGTGTCGCTCTTGCCTGTGCGGATCCCCGTCGCCCGGTACTCAAGCCGGTCCGAGAGGAGCTGTATCTGCTGGCGATAATTCGTACTCACGACGTCGAGGTCGTGATCCACTCGCGATTGCGCCTCCCGGAAGATGCTCCGGTTGATGCTGCTCGCCCCGACGACCCCTAAGATCGTCGTCGCTGCCGTCAAAAGCACCGCCATCACAAGAATCAATGCGCTTCGAATCGACATACTCTCGCTTCCTCATTCCCGCCGTGAATCTGGTATGGGCATTGTATCGGCAGCCCCCTCGTTGGCAAGCACGCCCTCTTCGCCTGAACGCATCCCGGCGCGCACGTCGTCACTCCGTGCTGCTCCCCAGCGCCCTGTAATACGCTCCCACGATGTCCTCGTACCTCTCCGGAAGCGCCTGCCGGCCCCCCCCCGCGCGCTGATCTCCTCCCGCATCTCCGCAGGCACTTGCCTCGCCTTCTCGAACGACAGGCTCACCGCCTCGTCGATCCCGCTCCCCGCCTCCCGCACCGCCTCGATCGCTAGCTTCTCCGCTTCCGCGCCGCGTCGTTGTACCGCAGGTCCCGGTAATCCTGCTCCGCCCCCTGCATGAGTTCCATCGCCCGCTGCACGCCCCCCATCTCGCTCGCGTTCGGAAGACGGTTTTTTTTGATCTGATAATCTGATAA
>JAZDKG010000078.1:0-7309 GCA_043803205.1 Planctomycetota bacterium | reverse complement strand
GGGACTTTTCTTGAGCGCCCGACCCCGCCCTATGACGCTACGCGCACCGCTTCGAGCCCGCCGTGCCCCCGGATCACCGCTGCCTTCATTGGGATTCTCCCCGCTCCCCAAATCTAGCTGCGCGGCGGGTCCCGCGGCAGCGGGACCTGCCGCGTCTAGAAGGGGGGTCCGGCGTCCCGCGACTGCGGGATCAAGTCCCCCGGGACTGCTCTCTGCGTCTCTTGCGCCCGCGCGAGGTCTTCTCCTCTCCCTTCCCGCTCGAGTCCTCTTCCGCTATTCGCCTCGAGATCCAGTGTTCCGCCGCGATCGCCGCCGTCGCCCCTTCCCCGACCGCGGTGGCGACCTGCCGATACGAGCCCTTGCGCGCGTCCCCGACTGCGAAGACCCCCGGGATCTTCGTCGCCATGTCGGCGTCCGTCTTGATCTGCCCCTCGCAGTCGTAGGGGAGAAGGTTGCACAGGAACCCCGTGTTCGGGATGCTCCCCGCGAAGATGAACACCCCGTCGCAGGCAAGCTCCCCTGTCTTTCCCGTCCGCGCGTCCCGGAGCGTCACCCCCTCCACGCGCTCCTTCCCGCGGATCTCCGTTACCTCTGCGTCGAGTTCCAGTTTGATCTTCGGATGCGTGCGGACCTGCGTCTGGTAGATCTTCTCCGCCCGGAACTCGTCCCGCCGGTGCACGATCGTCACCGTCCGCGCGAACTTGGCGATGAAAAGCGCCTCCTTGAGCGCCGCGTCCCCGCCTCCCACCACCGCCACCGCAAGTCCGCGGAAGAACGCCGCGTCGCACGTCCCGCAGTAGCTCACCCCCCGTCCCCGCAGCTCTTTCTCCCCGGGCACCCCTAATGTGCGGGGCGACGCGCCCACCGCAAGGATGAGCGTCCGGCTCCGGTACGTCTCCTTGGATGTTGTGACGATCTTGACCTCCCCCGCAATCTCCGCGCGCTGGACCTCTTCGGTGCGGAACTCCGCCCCGAACCGCTTCGCCTGGTCCCGCATCCGCTTCGTCAGCTCCGGCCCCGTGATCCCCTCCGGAAAGCCCGGATAGTTCTCGATGAGGTCCGTCGCCGCCACCTGCCCCCCGACGTACTCCCGCTCAAGCACGAGCGTTCGAAGCTCCGCCCTCCCCGCGTAGATCGCCGCCGAGAGCGCCGCGGGCCCGCCCCCCACGATCACCACGTCGTACGACTTTTCCATCTCGCCTCCCGCCCGCCGGCGGGGCGCTCATCCCCGGACTTGCGCTTCTTACGCCTTCCACAGCCCGTGAATGTTGCAGTGCTCCCGCGCGGTCACCTTCTTGGCGTCGATGCAGAACTCCGCCTCGGGCGCCTCCCCGGGCTTGAGGAACTTCCGGTAGGTCCTTCCGTCCGCGATCACCTGCACCCACTCGATGTAGTGCTTCGCTTCCATCGGGTGCGCCGCGCTCCCCACCTTGACCTTGAAGCCGGCGGCCGTCTTCTCGATGACCGGCACGTGCTTCTCCTTCGCCGCGTCAACCGTGTTCGCCGTCAGCAGCTTCATCGGCTGGTCGCAGCACACGAGTTCCCCCTCCCCCTCGTGCAGCATCTCCACGATGTTCCCGCACACCTCGCACTTGTAGACCTGGAGTCTCTCCGTCATCTTCTGTCTCCTTTCATGTGAGCTTCTTCGCCGCCTCGATGATCTTTGCGTAGTCCGGCTCCTGCGTAACCTCTCTCACGAGCTCCACGTGCCGCACGATCCCCTCCCGGTCCACGACGAACACCGCCCGCGCTAGCAACCTCACCCCCTTGATGAGGACCCCGTACGATAGGCCGAACGACGCCTCCCGGTGGTCCGAGACCGTCGTCACGTTCTTCACCCCCGCCGCCCCGCACCAGCGCCTCTGCGCGAACGGGAGGTCCATGCTGATCGTGAGCACCGCTGCGCCCGCGAGCTTCTCCGCCTCCGCGTTGAACCGCCGCGTCTCCATGTCGCACACGGGCGTGTCCAGCGACGGCACCGAGCTTACGATACATGCCTTCCCCCGGCGGAACTCGCTGAACCGAAGCTCCGAAAGATCGTTCGCCGCCGCGACGAAGTCGGGCGCCTTCTCGCCCGCGCGCACCTCCTCGCCGAGAAGCGTCACGGGCGCTCCCTGCATCGTGACCAGTCCGGTCCGTTCTCTCATCCTTCCCAACTCCTTCTTGTGGAAGCTCGACGCTGCCCCCTTGTGGCATCTCTCCGCGGTCTTGAGCTCTATCGACGTGCTTGGGTTCGATGCCCCGTCACCGGATTCATACCCCCCTCCGGAGATTTGTCAAATGGCTTCTCCCTGAGCTGCCCCCCCGATCTTTTCCTCCATGCGCTCCGGCCCTCGCGCGGAGGCGCTAATGTTCGTGCGTCTCGCCTGTGGCGCCCGCGCGCCCCTTCAGTTCCTCGTCTACCTTCTTCACGTACTTGTCGGGGTCATTCTTGAACGTGTTGACGCACGCTGGGCAGCAGAAATAGATCCGCCGCCCGTTGTGATCCGCGTAGATGCTCGGGTCGATGGGGTTCCCCATCACGGGACAGACTTTTTGTGCCGGCATGTCCGCTGCGGGCGCGTTGGCCGCAGCGCTTGGCGGCGGCATCGCCGCCGCGGGCGCCGCCGGCTCGCTCGCCTTCTGACACGCCACGACGATCACCGCCGCCGCAAGCGCGATCACGCCTCCGATGAGAATCATCGCCTTCATCGCGTTTCTCCTTCCGTCGTAAGTTTTTCCGGAAATCCTTCGCCGGGCCTCGGCGCTTTCCCGTCGCCGCTGCCCTCTGTCCGCTGATACGGGATCCTTCTTGGCTGGTCACGAAAATTTCTCTTGCCTCTTGCCCCCATTCCGGGTAACTTTCACTTGTCGTTTGCGCCTCCGATTCGTCCCGGGTGCGCCCCGTCGTGGGGAAGATGACGGGAGCGCCTGCGGAAGCGCAAGGCATCGAGATCTCTCTCTATCCGATCACAACCGGGACGAACTCTGCGCGTACGGACCCGCTCGGACGGGACGCGCACAGGGGATGCGGATGAGGACCCGGATGAGGACCGGTCTTGCTCTCTGTCTTGTGGCGGCGCTCTGCTCCGCCAGCGCCGCTTCTGAGCTCGTCCTCACGGGTGTCCCCGAATACGCCAACTACGGCGGAAGCAGCCCTACAAGCGGCGCCATGCTCCTCGCATACTGGGCCTCCCAACCCGGTTACGTCGGTCTCCTCGATACCGGTTCCCTCCCTGTGATCCACGAGCAGATCTCCTCGACCGAACACCTCACCTGGTTCTATAGCGAAACCGAATGCTGGCACTGGAATGATCCCTATCCCGAGGGCCCGAACTCCATCGCCTGCTTCATGCACACCGATCCCTCCTCCTCCCTCACCCGCGGCTGGAACATCCCCACGGGCCTTCGCCGCTTCGCCGCCTGGGACGACCCCCGCGTCTCCGGAAGTGATTCCTACGCCTTCAGCGCGCAGAACCATTACGTCTACCGCGACTACTGGCAGCCCGAAAGCTCCGCCCGCCCCGGCACCTTCACCTTCGACAGCCTCAAATACCAGATCTCCCTCGACCGCCCCCTGCTCCTCAACTTGAGCATCGTCGGAGGAGGCCTCTCCGTCCTCGCCTATGGCTACCAGGATAACGGCCCCGGCGACCAGTGGTTCGCCGTCCGCGACACGTGGGTCAACGGGAACTCCAACGGCTCCCATGGCGTCTCCGCCAAGGTCGAGGGAGACGTCGAGTGGTGGCGTTGGGTCACCGCCACGAATGACGGCAACTGGGGAAACTCCTACTATGTGAGCGACGCCGTTTACTGCCAACCCAACACGCAGGGCCTGATCGCCGAGGTGGAGGGAAACAACTCCCTCGCTCAGGCCCAGCCCATCCCCTTCGTCTCCGACACCTCCACCGTGATGGGCGCGATAGCCGTCGCGCTCGACCAGGACTGGTTCTCCTTCTTCGCGCCCGCGGGCGCCTCCCTCATCCTTACCACCCAGCACGACTACGGCGACACCTCAGCCACCAACACCGTCCTCGACCTCTACGATCCCGCGGGAACGCTACTCCGCTCAAACAACGACTTCTGGAACGCCTTCGAAGGCGGCCTCACCTATCTCTCCCACCTCTGGTACGAGGCCTCCGTAGACGGCACCTACTACGCCCGCGTCACGGGCGCCGGCCTCTCGATCGGCGACTACCAACTCGTCCTTTCTGTCCTCCCCGCCGGCGAAGCCCAACAACCCGTCCCCCTTCCCCCGGCCCTTGTGCTCTCTATCGTCGGCGCCTCCCTCGCCTTCGTCCTCAAAAAACGCCTTTCCTCCTGACGCCCTTTCTGCTTCTTGGCGCCTGACCCGCGCGGCGGGAATCCCGCTCTTGCGCGATTCCCGCCGAGTCTAGAATGGGGGTCTGGGGATCCAGCGACTGCGGGATCAGGTCCCCCAGACTCTTCTCTGTGTCCTTGCGTCCTTGGCGCCTTTGCGTTGAATTCTTCGTGTTCCCTCGGTAAGACTCGCCACAAAGCCACAAAGACGCTAAGATTCACGAAGTTCTTGGTGCCACCTTCGTGCCTTTGTGTCTTCGTGGCTATCCCTCTTCTAAGGATTCCCATGCGCGTCATCGACCAAGGCCTCGTCTGCAAAGGTCTCCCCGGCTCTCCCCTCGCCAGCAACTGTTTCCCGTCGGTAGCTTCCCTCTCCGACGGAACCATCCTCGTCGCTTTCCGCCGCTCCGCCGCCAAGGACAGCCCCTCGACCCACGTCGTCGTCTGTGCTTCCAAGGACGCCGGCCGATCCTGGTCCGATCCCGTCGCCCCCGTCAAGGACACCGCCTGGAACGGAACCCCCGGCAGCTTCGGCGCCATGAACCTCTCCGAGGTCTCCGAGGGCCGCGTCCTCGCTAGCATCCTCTGGGTCGACCGCACCCGCCCCGACCTCCCCTTCTTTAACCCCGAGACCGAAGGCCTCCTCCCCTGCAAGAACCTCCTCTACGAATCCCGCGATGGCGGCGCGTCCTGGACCTTCCTCGAGGTCATGGATACGTCGCCCTTCACCGGCCGGCCCACTACGACGGGGCCGGTGCTGCCCGTCGCGCCCGGCGAGCTCGCCGCCTTCTACGAGACCAACAAGGACTACGACGACCCCAGCCCCTGGCGCCACCGGTCCGTCGTCAAGTTCTCCCGCGACGGCGGCCGCACCTGGCCCGAGCACGCTGTCACCACCGCCGACCCGGCGGGCCGCGTCTTCTATTGGGACCAGCGCGTCGTCGTCCTGCGCCCCCGCTCGCTCCTCGCCTTCCTCTGGACCTATGATCGCGAGGCCAAGAAGGACCTCCCCATCCACTGGACCCGTAGCGACGACGCCGGCCGCACGTGGACGCCCCCGCGGAGCACCGGCCTCGTCGGACAGGTCGCCTATCCCGCGGCGCTATCGGATGGACGCATTGTCCTCCCCTACGTCGACCGCTACGCCTCCGCTTCCATCCGCGTCCGCCTGAGCGTCGACGAGGGCCGCTCGTGGGAGCAGGACGAACTCACTTTGTGGCCGGGCGCTGACGAGCGCGCCGCCCGCCAGCACCATGGCGACGGCATGGGCCAGTATCTCCAGAGCATGCAGCAGTGGTCCTTCGGCCTCCCCTGCGCCGCCACCATGCCTGGCGGTCCCGCGCATGCGGGATCCCGCGACCACGGCGGAGATGTCTTCATCTCTTACTATGCTGGTGATCCCCGTGCCCAAAGCATCCACTGGGCCCTCCTCCGCGCTTGACCCGCCACCCGCTCTCACCCCCCCGGGTCTTGCACTCTAGGCTGCCTGTGCAGCCAGTTCTATCAAGGTTTCGAGCGCGAAACTTGGAGCGAGATGTGGGTTGGAGTTCTTGATGGGAGTTCCCGTGGTGACATGCCCGCTTTCGTCTGCATGGGGGAGCAGAATCCTTTCGGTCCTTGCTGGCGTTTTTCTAGCGGGCTGTGCCGCTTGGTTTGTCTCGTTCGAAACCAGCTATGCCCTGGATCGGAGTCTGACTGGAGATGACCAGCAATACTTCAGCGCGGCGACGCTTGTATCCAGGGGGATGTTGCCCTATCGGGACTTCGCCTTCAACCAGGCCCCCGTCATGCCGTTTGTCTACGGCGCCGTGTTTTTTGCGACCGGCCCGAAGTTCCTGGTCGCCCGACTCCTCTCCGTCGGGTTCGCCATGGCGACGGTCTTTGTTCTTGGGGCCTCCCTTTGGCGGGAAGGAGGAGGGGGTCGAGATCGGACGATCCTTGCGGGGCTGTTCGTGCTGGCGGCGACGGGTGTGCCCGTATTTGTTTCGGGTATCAGTCTGGTCTACAACGTTTCTCTCGGAATGCTCTTCAGCGCAATTGCGTTTGCGGTTGCTCCCTGCCGGGCGAGAGGTGGCCGGGGACGCTGGCTGGCGGCGGGGGTCTTTGCGGGGCTTGCGTTTGCGACGCGCGTCCTGAACGTCTTGGTGCTTCCGGTCCTGCTTGCGTATGCGCTCGTGATTTGCAGGAGAGATCGTTTTCGCGGCGTATCGGCTCTCATTGCGGGCGCCTGTCTTGGGGCGCTTCCCCTTGTTGTGAGTTTTCTCATGGCTCCCGCGGAGTGCTGGGCGTGCGTTGTAACCATGCACAGGGCCGTCGGCGACCTCTGGTCGGTAAGAACTGGCTTCTTCGCGAACCTGAGTCGCCTTGGGGAGATGACGGGCAACGACATGCGTCTTGGGCTGGGGTTTCTCTTCGGGACGTGCCTCTTTTCTGCATCCTTTGTCGCCTTATGTCTGCCCGGGTCAACCGGGAACAGCAAGCGCCTTCTGTCGGCGGCGATGACGATTGCGTTGGGACTCCCGGTTGCGTTCATTCCGGCCGTGTTTCTTGTCCGCTATTTCGCGACCGCCGTTCCTTTTGCGCTTTACGTTGTGTTTTCATTCACAGGATGGGCATGGCGACGGGCTCGGACCGGTCGCGGGATCGAGTTGGCTATGTTGGCGCCGCTCCTCGCGCTCCTCTTTGGGGCGCAGCTTTGGACGGTTTCATTCATTCGCTGCCGCGGCCTATTCTCATGCGGCGGGGTGCGTGCCGTGGCGGCGGACGCTAGACGCCTGCGCGAGATCCTCGCAGAGGGGTCTATTGTATACACGCCTGAGCCTTGCGTCCCTATTGAGGCGGGTCTCGGCTTTGATTCTCGGCTTGGCGTGGGTAGGGTGTGGAGTTGGTATGTCGCTGCGGGAAAGGCCGACCCCTGCATGTTGAGACTGCTTCGCACGCCGGAGGAACTCGACAGTCTCTTTCGCTCGGGGATTCCAGACGCCGGTCTCTTGGCGGAGGCAGGTGCCGC
>JAZDKG010000077.1:0-2661 GCA_043803205.1 Planctomycetota bacterium | reverse complement strand
GGCGTAGGAGCTCGCGGCGGTGTGCTGGAGGTTGGCGCGGAACATCGGCCACGAGGTTGAGGCGAGCTGGGCGAACGCGGGGAAGGACAGCGCGCAGAGAACGACGACGCTGCCCGGTATGAGTGCTCGGATTTTCACAACGCCGCGGCCCCGATAGGGAGAATCGCCGGGAGAGAAGCGCTCTCCGGGCATTCTCAACACCACGCCAACCCCACGCACGCAGCCGGACACGGACACCCGTACCGTAACCGCGCACAAAGGGCATGTCGATATTGCTACTCCCAAGAATAGCACACAAAAGGCGATTGGTCAACTCGCCGATGCCCAATTGTCGGGAACGCACGGGTACATCATGAACCGGGGGGATTTCCCACAGGTGCGCGCGCGTCTCCGCGACAACCACGCCGCTGAGACTTATCTTCCACGGATCCGCGCCGGTTCGGATGGCGTTACGGCAGCCAGCTGAAAATGGCGTCCGGCGCGCCGTCGTTCCCCGTTCCCCAGTCGCATATCCATGAGCCCGCCGGCGGCGTCACCCCCTCCGGCTGGTAATTAATCCGCACCGGCGTGGGCGTCACGAGGGGGGTCTCCGTCGGCGTCGGGGTGATGGTCGGCGTGGGGGTGATGGTTGGCGTGGGAGTGATCGTGGGCGTCGCGGTCGGGGTGGCGGTGACGGTCGGGGTGGGGGTCATCGTCGGGGTCACCGTCGGAGTCCAGGTCGGGCCCGTGTAGACATTGCCCCGGACCTCGACGTCGTCCACGAACCAGTCGTCGTGCCGGGTCGAGTGGTTGGTCCCGTAGCTCTTAAACCTGAGCTGGAACGTGCTGTGGAGCGCGTCGGCCGGGAGGTTCAGCACCATGGTCGTGTAGGAGATCATGTCGCTCCCGGAGCCGAGGTAGCGCGCGAGCTCGACGTACGTGCCCGAGGAGTTTTTGTAGTAGACGATGAGGTCGTCTCCGGTATCGGGGCTGTCGCCTGACCCGCAGCGCTCGTACGAGAAGGTGACCGTCGCCGAGCCCTGCGCGGAGAGGTTGATCGCCGCGGAGGTGACCTGGTCCCCGCCGGTCGAATAGCCGTTCAGGTTGAGCGAGTACCCGGGCCAGTCCCCGTCTACCACGCTTGCCGCGGTCCCGGTGTTGGAGGGCCATTTGGCCGCGTCGATCGTGGAAGAGGGGAAGCTGTCGGAGAACTGGATGTACGGCAGCGGGGTCTGCGTCGGCGTCGCGGTCTGCGTCGGCGTCGGGGTGATCGTGGGCGTCGGGGTGGAGGTGGGCGTCGAGGTCGGGAGGCCGTACAGGCTGTTCCGCGGGTTGCAGGTGATCTGGGAGAAGTCGGCGAGGTTGTTGTTCGTGTCCACGCCGCTCGTTGTCCGCGCCCACGCCTTCCCCGAAGAGAGGGTGCCCAGTATCGTCCCCTCGTAGAGCGTCGAGGACGACCATCCCACCGTGTCCACCACGACGGAGGAGGCGTTCAGGAGCTGCGCGTAGCTGGAGGCGCCGTTGTCGGTGACGCCGATCGCCGTGCTGACGTCCGGCGTCGCGCCCCCGGTGTATTCCGCCGAGTCGGCGATGAGGAAGTAGCCGTGCGCGGGGATGATGTGCGAGGAGGTGAAGGTGTAGTCGCCGGCATAGACGTTGAGCTGCCACCCGCTCAGGTTCACCGGGGAGCCGGTGGTGTTGTAAAGCTCCACGTACTCGCCGATGCCCCCGGACGCGACGCTGAACGGCCCCACCTGGTTGACCACCACCGCATTGGCGCCCGCGGTCGGGGTGATCGTCGGGGTCGGGGTCCTTGTCGGCGTGGGCGTCGGGCCTGTCGGGGACGGGGTGGGCGTCGCGCCGCCGGTCCCCTCGTCGGCGGTGTAGGTGTCGTTCCGGGTACCGTCGTTCACCGTGTACTGGTTCGTCGAGTTCCGGTAGGTGACCACGATCGCGCTTGAGGAGGAGGACGCGTAGCTCTGTTTCGAGACCGCCGCCGGGGAGCTCGATCCGGCCGTCGTGCAGTAGAACCAGCTGACCCCCCCCCACGTAGTGCTCATGAGGTTGCTGACATTTTCCGTGGCGGGGTGCGCGAAGGAGTTGTTCGCCCCGATGAAGGCGACGCCCACCGTCGGGGTCATCGTCTGGCAGAAGCCGAGGCTTGTCGACGTCGAGGACCCGTGGTGGCTCACTTTTATGACATCGAAGTTGTTCGCGGAGATCTTCGAGTCGAGTGTGTCCTCCACCGTGGCGCCGAGATCGCCCGCCGTGTAGTAGTCGAAGCCGTTCCACGACATCCGCCATCCCACACTGTAGATGTTCTCGTCGGAACTGCTGAGCCCGGTGACGTAGGTCCCGTCCACGAGCTGGCTGCGCGTGTTGTTGGTGTCGCCCACGCAGATGCTCTGGACCGTGACGCCGCCGAACGTCCACGTCGTCCCGGGGGTCGGGGCCGTAGCGGCGGGGCCCCATGATCCGTCGACCAAGCCCCTCCATGTGGTGGTCGCGCTGCTGTCGCCCCCCGCCTGCGAGCCTATGTGTTGATAGGCGGCGGTGCTGTAGGACAGCAGGCCGCTCCCGATCACCTCGTCCACCCCCCCGATATGGTCGGCGTGGAAATGGGAGCCAACGATGTAGTCTATGTGCGTATAGCCGAGGCCGGTGATGTAGTCGTGCACCATC
>JAZDKG010000076.1:0-9647 GCA_043803205.1 Planctomycetota bacterium | reverse complement strand
TTCATCACGAGGTACGGTCCAAACCGGTGCGCCTGCACCTCTTCGACCGCCTTGACGCCCGAGAGCCCCTCAAGCGCTTCGCGCGTCTGCCCCTCCAGCTCTTTCCCGGGTACCGTGTCCATCAGGTCGGCGGAAGACTCCCGCAGGATCTGAATCCCGGTGAACAGCACAACCACCGCCACAACCGCCCCGACCAGCGGATCTCCCCACGGGTACCCCAATCGGCTCACGACAATCCCCACCGCCGCGCCCGACGCGGAGAAGATGTCGTTCCGGTGGTCCCGGGCCAGCGCCAGGACGGCGGCGTTTCCCGTCTTGGAGGCTGCGCGTCCCGTGTAGACGGTCAGCACCAGCTTGACCCCGACCGTGAAGATGGCCACCCACAGGGCCGCGAGACTGACGCCGTCGGGCGTTCCCTTGGTCCTCAGGATGTCGTACACCTTGTCGAAGGCGTCCCAGAAGAGCGTGATCGCCGTCGTGATCACGAAAGCCCCCACCGCCACCGCCGCGATGCTCTCAAGCTGCCTGTGACCGTACGGATGCTCCCTGTCAGGTGGCCTGTGGGCAAACAGCATGCATACCTTCACGACCACGTAGTAGGCTACGTCCGACGTCGAGTTGATCCCGTCGGCAAGCAGGGCTTGGCTGTGACCGAAGATCCCGAACCCGACTTTGAGAACAGCTAAGACAACGTTGGCCGCAAGGCCCGCGTTGACCGCCCGGTTCCCGATCTGGCTTAGCTCCGATGTCATCCAAGTGCCCCGTTCCCAGTTACGGCGACGCCCCTTCCGCTCACGCGCCCCGCTCCGGGTTTGTACCTCCGGATCGTCACGTGCCCCAGCCCGTGACTTTGCCCTGGAGGCTTCTGCTTCTCCACGACAACTCTCCAGACCTGGCTATCGTTCGCGATCAATGCCCGAAGTCCACGCGACTTCTTCCCTTTTCCCCCGACATGCCCCTGCAGCGCATCCATGACGTCCTTGAGCCGGTTATCTACATCGTGAACGTGAAGCGCTGGTTCCACCATGTATATCCGCACATCCAGCTCCAGGAGATCATCGGGTCCATATCTGACCCCTGCTTCGCGCATCGCCGCACTCGCGCACTTGTGCATCAGCCTTCGCCACTCGCCTCGCGGAGTAACGTAAGGCGGTATCCTGAACTCGATCTTCATCCTGCGCTTCGCCATCACAGTGTTCCTTGGGCCGCCCCCGTTCCCTTCACATCCTCCCATCCCTCTTGGAGGGCCCTCTCGTACCCCGCCTCCCCCTCCCCGCCACGAACGGCTTATGCCTCTTCTCCTCCCCGCGCGCTAGGAGATACAGAAGGTCCGACAGCCTGTTGAGATACACAAGAGGCATTCGCTCGGCGAGTTTCCCCTCCCCATGGAGCGCCACCCCTAAGCGCTCCGCCCGCCTCGCCACGCATCGCGCCACGTCCAAGAGCGCTCCGCTTCGGCTCTCCCCAGGGATGAAAAAACAGCACCCCTCGAAATCGAGCTTCGCCTCGAGCGCCTCGATCTCCCCCTCGATCCATGCGAGCGTCTCCCCCGTCGTGCGATGCTCGAGCTTCGCCGCGTCCCGCGGGAGTACCGCGATCTCGCTCGCTAGGATGAAGAGATCAAACTGACATCGCTCGATGAGCTTGCGCACGCGCGCGCTTCGGATCGAGGATTTCGCCAAGCCTAAAAACGAGTTGAGCTCGTCGATCGTCCCATACGCCTCGACCCGCCTGTCGTCCTTGCGCAGCCGTCGCCCGAAAAGCGTCTTCGTCCATCCCCGGTCGCCCGTCTTCGTCGTGATGCTCACCAGCCTCCTCCTTCGCCCCTCCCGGGCCTCCTATGGACACGCACACCTCTAGATGATACCCTCCCTTGTCTTGTTTCTCCAATCCTCCCTGCAAGGCCCGACGCGAGATGATCCGCATCCTGCTCCTATCCGGCCTCCTTGTCGTCCTCCCCCTCCCCGCGCTTGCGGGCGGCCTCCTCCAGGGCGGACAATCCAAGGGCTTCGTCCTCGGCCTCCACGGCAAAGCCGACGGCTACACCTACGACAGGGAGCTCCGCCAGATCGCCGAAATGGGCGCTGGCTCCGTCCTCATCATCGTCACCTGCTACCAGGAGGACGCGAGCTCCACCACCATGGCCAACTCCAACAACGGCGTGCCCTCCCGCGAGCGCCTCGTCGACATCCTCAACCGCGCCCACGCCTACGGCCTCGACGTCCTCCTCCAGCCCATCGTCCTCCTCAAGAACCCCAAGTCCACCAAGGACTGGCGCGGCAGCATCCGCCCCGATAGCCGAAAAGAATGGTTCGCTAACTACGAGAACTTTATCACCTACTTCGCCGCGATCGCCCGCGACACCAACACCGAGGCCCTCTCCGTAGGCAGCGAATTCGTCTCCCTCGAGTTCTTCCGCGAGTCCTGGGTCGACGTCATCGACAAGGTCCGCGCGATCTTCCCGGGCAAGCTCATCTATAGCGCCAACTGGGACCACTACGAGGAGGTCACCTTCTGGGACAAGCTCGACGCCGTCGGCGTCACCTCCTACCACAACCTCTCCAAGAGCGACAACCCCGAAAGCTCGGAGCTCGTCTCCTCCTGGCGGTCGATCAGGAACAAGCTCCTCTCCTGGCAGAAAAAGATCGGCAAGCCCCTCATCTTCACCGAGATCGGCTACCCCTCCCAGAAGGGCGCCGCCCGCGAGCCCTGGAACTACTACGGCTCAACCACAGTCGACCTCAACCTCCAAAAGGCCTGCCTCCAGGCCTTCCTCGACGTCTGGACCAACACCCCGGAGGTCGCCGCCTTCTTCATCTTCGAGTGGTGGGACGACGGCGGCCCCAACGATGTCGGCTACTGTCCCTGGGGAAAACCCGCCGAACCCCTCCTGCGCACCTGGTTCCTCTCACCATAGACTCCCGCCGTCCCCCCTTCCGTCCCCTTGCGCCTGCGTGTTGCCCTCCTATCAACACTGCGGGGACACGCTCCCGCAAGGAGCGCCCCCCATTGCACCCAGCGCGCGCGGCGGGAACGCGAGACGCGTTCCCGCCGCCCCTAAAATGGGGGGCCGGGGGGCTTCATCAAGCCCCCCGGATTCTTCCCTGCATTCAGTCTTCTTTGCTTCCTTTGCGCCTTTGCGTTACATTCTCCCTGTCTCCTCTGAAACGGGATGCGAATGACCAGCCCAGACGCGCCGCACCGCGAAGGCCCTCGCTCGACAACTCGCCTCCTCCTCGTGCTCTTCATCATCGCCGTGGGAATCGCCCTGCGCGCATACCGCGCCGGCGCGGCCCCCTTGTGGACCGATGAGTTCATCAGCTACTGGGTGGTCGAGAACGCTAGCCCCCACGATATCGCCTTGCGCAGCTTTCGCTACACCCCCTGCCCTCCCCTGTATTTCTACCCCCTCAAAGCGTCCCTGGATCTCTTCGGCAAGAGCGAATGGGCCATGCGTCTCCCCTCCCTCCTCTTCGGCTCCGCCTTCCTCGTCGGCGCGTTCTTCTTCGTGCGAAAGCTCTTCCCCTTCCGCATCGCCGCCCTCGCCACCGGCCTGCTCGCCCTCAATCCGCTCCTGATCTTCGAAAGCCACAATGCCCGGATGTACTCGCTTGGCGTCCTCCTCGTCCTCGGCGCCCTCTATTCGTTCCTCGAGATCCTCCGCCATGAGCGCCCCCGCCCCCTGCACCTCGCCCTCTACTTTCTCTTCGCCCTCGCCGCGTTCTACACCCACTATCTTCTGATCAGCGCCATCGTCTTCACCAACTTCTTCTACCTCGTCCGCCGGCGCGACCTCCCCCAGAAGGCCCACCTGCGCCTCGCCCCTTCTCCCCTCCCTCTCACCCTCACGCCTCAATCCTCACGCCTCACGCCTTCCTTGCTCGCTCCGTGGCTGGCCGTGAACGCCGCACTCCTCGCCGCCTTCCTCCCCGGCCTCATCGCCCTTTTCGCCCGCAGACCCGGCCTTGTCGGCTCGGAGCCTCTGGACTTGGCGGCCTTGCCGCAGGCCGTCGAACGATTGCTCACGCTCAAATACGTCGCCGTCGCCCTCCTCGCCTCGCTCTCCGTGGAGTACTTCCTCCGGGGCCTCCAGCGCGTCACCTGGACCCTCCCCGAGCAGCATCGCGAAGATCTCGCCTTCGTCCTCTTTTCGTTCGCCGCGACCGCCTCCGTCATATTTGTCGCTGCCTGCCTCGTCGACCCCATCCTCCTCTGGGAGCGCTACCTCATCGTCTCCACCTTCGCCGGCGCTAGCCTCGTCGCCGCCTTCGTCGGCTTCCTCGAGCCCGCGCGCCTGCGCACCATCACCGCCCTCACTCTCCTTGGCCTCCTCCTCTTCCCCCGCCTCATCGACCTCAAAGACCCCGGCGGCGTCGCCTTCCAAGAGCGGGCCGCCCATCAGCGCGGCTGGCGCGACGCCCTCCGACAGGCCGAACCCTTGATCGCCCGCGATGACGTCCTCTTCGTCCAGGGGACGACCCTCGAAGCGATCGACTCAAAGGACATGATCTATTCCCAGGACCCCACCCTTGAGCGTTACCTCTGCGCCCCCGCCCTGACCTTCTACCTCCCCAAAAGCCCCCGCCTCATACCCCTCCCCAAGAACTGGAATGACGAAGTCTTCGACAAATACTACCTCGACCGCTTCGCCGAGGCGCTCGATCGTCCCGGCGCCTTCTGGATCGCCTGCGCCCGCGAACCATACTTCTGGAGGCTCCACCTCTGGCTCGATGCGCAGAAAGAACTCGGCGTCTGGCGGACCGCCCTCGTCCAGAGCACCGGCTGTTCCCTCGCCCGCTTCGAAAGAATCCCTCCCCAGCCTCCCGCCACCTCCCCCTCCTCTCCCCCTGGAAGAGAATCGCCGAGGTAAGGGCCCGTAGCTTATTTCCCCATTCCGCAATCCGCATTCGACCCCTCTCCCCTCCTCTATCACCTACCACCTACCGCGCTTCCCAGCCCCTTGCGCCCCCCTCCCCGCCTTATTCAGACAAGGCCACGTCCCTAGGTTCGAGTCCTGCCCGGGGAGCCGGATCGCATGCCTGTCGAACTCGGCGCAATGCGTGCGTCAGGCATCAATGCAGTGGTGTATCACCAGATCAAGCGACGGATGGGGTGCGATACGCCCACCAAGATCCACGACAACATGAAGATCCTTGCCGAGATTGAGCCCGAGGTGACCGCGCGTTTTTGCGTGGACGTGCTTGCTCTGGAGGTGCCCACGGGAACCTGCTACAGATTGACGGGCGCGCACTTCGCATATGGAACGCGCTCTTTCCCGTCGGCGGCCAGACACCATCACACGTTCGCACAGAACGCCAGACACAACAATACCCGGATCCGTTTCATGACTTTCACCTTCTCGCCCCGTCATATCCACGTTCAGACTCTTGCACGACAAACGCCCTCTCCGCCACCGTACCGGTGGCGATATCCCGCACGACGAGTCTCCAGACGCCCGGCTGCTCATTCAAGGCCAGATTCAAAGCCCCTGTACCGCGCCCCTTTGGGGCTCTCAGATTCTCGTAATAGTGCGCGACGGCACGCCCATCGGGATTCACCAGTTCAACGCGTAAAACGTGCGTGACCGGCGCTTCGCTCTTCTCGTCACGCACGATCTCCGCGGTATATGCCACGCGCTCGCCTGGCGCAACCCGCGCGGGCACGGAAAGATCGATCCCCGAGACGCGATAGGGCAACGCCGCCAGCAGCTGCACGCGTCCGGGAGTGACCGTGCGCGAGATCGTTTTGGATCGACCCAGGTACTCCCCCTTGGCTATGTCGTAGACGTGCGCCTCTTTGGGCAGGGTGAGTGTGACCTTGTTCCGTTCGGCGGCCCATGAATCGAGCACCGCGCGATACTCTGGCACGCGTGGGTCGCTCAGAGGCCACATGTTGTAGTTGTATCCACCCGGTAAAAAGGCGGGCGCGTCCCGCAGCAGACCGATAAAGAGAGCGCCCCCTGACGCGAAGCGCCAGGTGTGACAGCCCGGCACGTACGGCGTCGTTTCCACCTCGGGCGTCATCCCGCCAAGCGAGAACGCCGCGCGTATAAGCGCGCGAGTCTTCCGGGCCTTGTCCACGTGTTTCGCCCGGTCAGCGTAATCCTCGTCGCCCCCGAAACGCACGTGCGCATCGCCTTTGGAGACCAGGTACTCGCTCAAGGCAAGATTGAGGAGCACGCCCTTACCCTTTCCGTGGTCGTGTACCACCACGGCGGGCGCCCCCGACGCCTTTCCCATGGCCCGGCCACCTGCCAGCTTGAGCGAACCGTCCACCACGGTCTCAGGCATCTCGGTCTTGAGATTCGCTTCGGGAATGGTGACGGACACGGTGGTCCGACGTGGAGCAGGTCCGGTCGTATCCTGCTCGACTCCGAAGAGCGCGTCCAACGGGCTCTTTCCGTAGGGTTTTCCGTGCTCGTCGCAGACGCCCGGACGCAGGTCGGCCACGACCGTGCCGCCGCTCTTCGCAAAGGCGAGGATGCGCTCGACTTCCCTGGGCGAAAGCGCCTGAGCGTAGGGCAGGAAAAGAAGGCGGAAACCGCCCTCCTCCAGGACGCCCTCCTCCAGTTGAGCGCTTGAGATCAGGCGATACTGGAAATCGGACTCCGCAAAGACCGACGGCATGGACGCCGGCTCATCCCAGTTCTGCGGCAGCCCTTCGGTAAGCGTCGCCATCAGCATGCTCGACGGGGAGTAAAGAATCGCGATCCCGTCGTTGCGGCGCTCCGCCGCTAGAAGGAGCTTCCCGATGCCGCTCTTGAGGATAGCGATCTCCTCCGCGGCCGCCGCGAAGAAGTCATATCGCGAGAAGTCCGGCGCGAGAATCGCCTGCCCCACGTCCTCCACGCCCGCCCCGGCCCAAGGCCACACCGCGTTGGCGCCGCGCAGGACCGTGTTCCAGACCCACCACCGGCACGTCAGAGGATCGCGCGCGCCCCGCTCCATCTGCGAATAGCCGCCGAAGAACCCGCCCCCCAGGTGACTCCCGGGCGCGCCGAAATCCCGGAACGCGTCCAGCTCCAACGGATAATAGTACGGGTTCGTAAACGTCATCGCCCGAGCGAGTTGGTAATAGTCTACCGCGGCCAGCGCAAGCGTCCGGGGCAGGTGTCCCGGGTCGTCCGACCCCTCGTATCCGATCTTCGATCCCGGACATGCCGCCGACAACTCCTCCGCCGCTATAGGAAAGAGGCTCGCCCGGACCTCGTTCATGTGCCTTCGGTGATCGATCCATGCCGGGACGTTTCCCGTCTTGCGGGCGTCGTCGAGCGAGACAGGCATCACCTCGTCCCAACCGGCGTAGTCGCTTCCATACGCCTCGTTAAGAAGATCGAGCGTACCGTATTCCTCCCGAACGAAGCGCTGGAAATCCGCAATGCACGTGTCCGAGAAACACAGGTCTTTCTCTTCCCTGACGGTGAAGCACGATTCGTCTCCAAGGTTGTACTCGGGCGGACACAGCCACCCCCATTCGTCGGCGACCCGGCGATAGAAGACGCGCTGGGCCTTCTTGTATTCCGGGTCCGTCAGACACGGAACGCGGACGTATCCCCTCTCTCCCTTCTCCGCTTTGTTGATCGTCGCGTATACGAGCCAATTCCGTCCGTCCACGTCCACGCGTCCCACGAGATACGGCATCACCCGCACCCCCTGCATGACCATGGCCGCGCACGAGAGAAGCCTTTCGTTGTCCACCGACGAGACCTGAACAGTGTCGATGCCAGCCTCGCGGTACACCCTCCCCAGCAAGAGATTGAGATATGATTTCGGCACACCCCCGTGGTACGCCACGCAGCGGATGTCGTCCCTGGGCGGATACACATCGTCGTACGTAAACGCCGCCCACCGTTCGTCCAGGACCTCCTCGCCCTGCACCAGGGAAACCTGGATCCGCTGGAGGATCGACAGCGCGGGCACTGCGGACAGTTCGAAAGGCATCTCGTCGGCTTCTTCCGAAAGCGGAATCGTCGTACGGGCAACCTCCCGGTCGTGGATGTCCCATTGGCTGATCCGAAGGGATTGTCCCGTCTTGGCGCCGGCAAACGCGACCTTGCCGCGCACGGGATCGTCCTTGTGTATCTTTTTCGAGGCGAGTGCGACGTTTTCGACGCGCGACGGCGACGTGACCTTCAGATACTGCGAGCCGAAATCGACCGTCGCGCCCCCCCGCTTCACCCACAGGTCCGCGAAATACGTCCCGGCGGGAATCGGCGTCACGTCAAAGGCGATCGTCTGGGCGCCCTTCGCAAGCGAGACGACCTTCTTTCCCTCGGCAACGACCGTCCCGCGATCCGAATGCCGAAGCGCCCACGCAATCTCGACATCAGCGGGCGCATCGGCTTCCACTGAAAAAGAGACGCCCTTCAGTTCCTCGCGCGGGATCTCGGTCGCCGGCGTCGTCGGACCGGTCACGCGGATGGCTGATCGCCGACCGGCGGCGTGCCGGATCGCCTTGCCCGCAAGGGCCAGATAGTAGTCATAGTGATTCCAGTACATGTCGGGAAACGGGTCAATCGGGCCCGGCGTGAACGCCTGACGATACGGCGGGTCCATGCGGCTCAAGACCGCAATGCGACCGGCCCCGGCCCGGGCAAGCGTGAACTCGGAAGCGACGAACGAGCCGAGATCCTCGCTGTCTCGGAAGGCCGGAAGCCCCGCAAACGGAAAAACGCCCACGACCTCGTCCGGAGCGACGTTTTCTGTCCGTGCTAGCGCCGCTTCGAGCGCCGGGTCGGTCTCCCCGTCCCTCCCGATGCACCCGACCAGTCCCGTGCCGGCGGCCACCTTGTCGAGAATCGTCTTACGCGCCCAGTCGGGCAGACACGACCAGTCGACGTCGCCGAACACGATGCAATCGTAGTCGCCCCCAAGCTTCTCTCTCAGCCGCTTTTCCTGGGAAGCGCGGTCGATCCCCTCGAAAGGCGCCAGTTGCCTTGGCTGCGCCTGCGGATCATCCTCCAGAGAGAAATAGCTCTTCTGCGCCAGGTTGCTGAAAACGGCGAACACCTCGCGCTTGATGTCGAAGCGCTCGCACAGCTCGACGATCTCCCGCATGCCCAGTTGGTACGTGATGAAGAGCACCCGGACCGGCCCTGCCGCATCGGGCTTGGCCCACGCGATGTGAAACGATGTCACCTCGTCCGTCGGTTCGAGCCACTTGGGAGCCGGCTCTCCACGGCCCGTCTGCGCGCGCACGGTCCCGCACCCGAGCAACAATAGTAGGGCAATTGCCGAAAAGAGCGCGACGTGTCTCATCTTGCTTCTCCTCCTCGGGTCCTTATTGTAGCCATATGGCCTCTACCCGCCACCCGGCAGGCCCTCTAGGCAACGGGCTCTTCGAAAAAGGAGAGGGCTAGTTCCGGGGCCAGTTCCGGGGACCAGTTCCGGGGACATCATATAATGGCGCTTCCTTAAGGCCCTTCAAGGGAAAAGCCTCCATCCGTCGATAGGGTAGTTGTCACAAACACCCACGACGATAGGAGGCTACGGTGCTTGGTTTTGGTCTCGGTGTTTCTCCGGCTCGACTTGAAGCGATTCGCAGGCGGATGAAGGAGGGCCAGCTCAATGTCCTGCGGGAGTTGCTGCCAGACCGGGTGATTCATGAGGCCTGTGCGCAAATGGGGCATGCGTATCGAGAGCGGCTTC
>JAZDKG010000075.1:0-5107 GCA_043803205.1 Planctomycetota bacterium | reverse complement strand
CGTTACTCCCAGGAGGGCCATGTTCAGCGCCAGGCCGTTCGGCGCATCGATGAGGTATCCTCCGTCGATCAGTACCGACGTGCCCGGCATGACGTTGCCTTCTCGCCGAGCCTCTGCGCATCGCTTGCAGGTGCAGAAGGGCGCCGGCCACATCTCACCCGCGCCCGCGCCGAGAAACAGCAGTTCCATCTCGTCCATCCTCCGTGCCGCTAGAGAAACCGCTCTGTCGGAGTGCCGCTTCAACCGTGGGAAAGAAAGGGGTCGAGAGTCTTTGTTTGCCGCGAGCGTAACCTCCGGGGGGCCGTTATCCGTCCCTATCTCCGCCCCCACGTCCACCCCCAAAGATACCACGCCGTGATTGTTGGTGCCACTTGCTGGACGGCAAGATCGTCACCGCGCGGGACGGGCAGCGCCCCGCCGGGACAGAAGTCCACCTGGACATCCACGACGATGAGCGCATCGCGCGTGGGATCCACAACGGGGCGGTTCATCGATGTGTTCTCTTGTTCGAATCATACGACGCGCGGAGATCGCCGTGGAGACGCGGCCGTTCAGGAGGAGTCCCGACCGAAGGCGAGCATGGTGAGATCGTCCGACTGGCTCGCGCCGGCGGCGAAGTTATGCACGTCGGCGAGCACGGCGTTCAGTACCGCGTCGGGCGTCCCCGGTGCGCCGCCGATCGCCTTCAGCATGCGCTCGATGCCGTAGCACTCCTGGGCGTTGTTCATCGCCTCGATCACCCCGTCTGTGCACAGGAAGACGACGTCTCCCCCTTCCAGGGGGAAGGTGGATCCCTCGAAGGCGACGTCCTCCGTGATGCCGATGGGGAAGTTCGACGGCTCCTCGACGAACTCCACCCGCCCGTCGGCGCGTCGGACCGCCGGAGGCGGGTGTCCGCCGTTGGCGAAGTGGACGTCCCCGGTCTGTGTGTTGAGGCACGCGTATAGAACGGTGACGAACTGGCTCTCGACGCCGCTCTCGAGTCGCGCGTTGATCCCGCTCAGGATCTCCTCGGGGGAGAGGTTCCGGAAGGCGTAGGACCGGATCTGCGACGTGATGTGCGCCATCATGAGAGCGGCGCTGATGCCCTTGCCCGCAACGTCCCCGATCACAATCCCGATCGTCCCGGGGCCGCTCTCGATCACGTCGTAGAAGTCGCCGCCCACCTCGTAGGCCGCGGTGTAGTAGGTCTTGAAGGTGTACCCCTGGGTCTGCGGGAGCTTTCCCGGAAGGAAGCTCTTCTGAACCCTCTGCGCGAAGCGGAGATCCTGATCGATCCGCTGACGATGCAGCAGGGCCTCGTGCATCTGCGCGTTGGCGATGACCATGGCCGCCTGCGAAGCGATCGCCGTGAGAAGCGCGAGATCGTCCTGTTCGAAGTGTCGCGCCACCTGAGACGTGTCCAGGTGCAGCGCGCCGAGGATCTGGTTCTGGTAGAGCAGCGGGGCGCACATCACCGAGTGGATGTTGAAGTCCAGGATGGACTGGCGTGTCATGAAGCGGGAGTCCTCCGCCGCGTCGGCCGAGAGGACGCTCTTCTTGTCCCTGACCACTGCGTTCAGGATCGTTCTGCTCATCTGCAGTTTCTGGTCTCCGCCCGCGCGCTTGAGCTTGACCGCTTTCGGGACGGGCTCGCCCGTTTCCTTGTCCAGGAGCAGCACGTACCCGCGCTCCGCCTGCGGAAAGACCTCGAAGAGGTCCCCCAATACCCTGCTCAGGATCTCGTCGAGGTCCAGGGTCGTGGCCATGGTCTGCGTGATGCGGTTCACCGTGGCGATGCGTCTCTGGATCGCGGCCAGGTCGTCCTTCGTCAGGACCGATGCGGTGTCCTTGGAAAGGTCGTATCCCTTCGCGTCGATGACCTTGAGCACCCGGCTTCCGGGGGCGTCGTCCTCCTGCCGGAAGGAGATCACCGTCCGGCCGACAGCCGAGGTGCCGGAGCCCTCCTCGACGTGGAACGTAAACATGAAGTTGCCCGTCGCCAGCACGTCCTGGTCGTGGAGTTCGGAGCGCTCGACGAGCTTCCCGTTTACGAACGTCCCGTTGGTGGAGCCCAGGTCCTCGACGAAGTGCTTCCCGTTTTCGAGGAAGACGCGCGCATGGCGCCGGCTCACCGATTCCTCGGCGAGGACCACGTCGCAGTCGCTCTGCCTTCCGATGACGCTGCTCTCGGCGAGGGGGAGCTCCCTTCCCACCCCTGTGCCGCTCACGATCACGAGCTTTGCCACGAGACGACCCCTCAACGGATGACGAGATGATACCAAGGTTGCGACTTGGGAGCAAGCGCTCGGTTTGCGGGACCGCTCGAAGGGAGCCCTTGGGTCGCTGGACGGGCTCGGGGTCACCGACGCCTTGAGGGGGCTGGGGGCCTTGAGGGGAGTGTGAATCCGTGTCGGTTTGGGGTGAGATTCACCGCCATTGCACCGACGTCAGCCCGACATCTGACCGACATTGCCCCGACATCTCACCGACATTGCGGGCGTGGTCGCGGGGGACGGTGCCGGGTTGCGGGGCGCCCCCGGGCGGGAGGGGTCGCGGGGGAGGGGGACGGGTTGGGGGCCACGATGAGGGAACTGAAGGAGGTGGGGACGCATGGGAGCCACCAGGATGGGATGGAGACATTCTCCGCCAGCGCAATTAAGTATACCACAGAGTCACTGTATGTCAAGTGTAATTGTGACAGATATTTTTCGAGCTTCTGTAACGGCTTATGGCGCAAGCGAATGCGTCATGGGAAAAGCGTGGCAGGTGATAGAGTGATAGGGGGGGAAGGGGAAGGAGGGAAGCGGAGAAGAGTCTGGGGGACTTGATCCCGCAGTCGCGGGGCCAAGGCGCAAGGGACGCGGCGAGGAAGGATAGCGAGATAGGGGGATCAAGCGGATAAGAAAGATTAGCTCGCGCCCTTCGGCGTGGAGCTTCAGGGTGAACCCTTCGACCGGGCTCAGGGTCCCGTTCACAGTGAGCCCGCTCAGGGTGAACCCGCGAATGCGGGACAGAGGCGCGGAGAGGGAGAAGAGAGTTGACGGGATAACAGGATGGACAGGATGAGAGATCCGGAGAAAGAGCGCGGAGAGCGCAGAGAGGAGACAGAGGGGAAGCCATTCGTGCTCAAGGCTGCGCTGGCACCGCCTTTCCCAAAAGCAGAATGTCCCCTTTGAGTCCGCCCACGTTGCAGGGTGGAAGCTGCAGGCTGCAGGGTGAGAGGGGCAACGGAAGAATTCTCCAGCGCATGCGGGGGGCGGGGAGTCTCTTGGCAATAATGAGAATGTCCCCTTTGTCTGCCCAAAGCACGTGCAGGCAAAGTGCCAAGGAGAGGGCAGCGGACGCTCCGGCAGAGTGCTTCATGGAGTTGTGGCTTACGGGGAGGAACAGACGGGACGTTCTACTTCTAGATCCCGCTGTAACCTTTGCTCTAGGGCTTGCTTCTCGGGCGGCCACGGGGGCGCAGGGTGGATTCGAGGCCGAGGCGCTTGGCGGTCCGGGACTGCCAGGTGGGATCCCCGAAGGGGGTTCCGCGGTTGACGATGCGTCGCAGGGCCTCGAGGTCCGCTTGGGTCATGGGGCGGTTGACGAGTGCCAGCCAGGCGCGGGGGCGCTCCACCGGGCCAGAATGCAGGAACTCCGGTCGGTCGGTCATCCCCCACCACGCTGCGCTCGACCAGGGCCAATTTTCCGCGCGCCTGACGAGCCTGGCGCGCAGGGGGTTGGCCTCGACGTAGCGCAGGACCGTGAGGAGATGGTCGTCCCTCTGGATCGGAAAGGCCTTGAAGCGGCCCTGCCAGACGTGGCCGCTGGTGTGATGGCGGCCGTGGTAACGGCGGACGTGCGAGGTGAGAAGCCACTGCATCCATCGGCTGAGGTCCTCGTCGGCGCGCGGCCAGAGGACGAGATGGAAGTGGTCCGCCATCAGGCAATACGCGAGGACCCGCATGGGGAGGCGCTCATGGGCGAGTTTGAGCAATTCCAGGAACGCGTCGAAGTCGGCGTCCCGGCGAAAGACCTTGGCGCCGGCGTTGCCGCGGTTGATGACGTGGTAGCAGACGCCGCCGACAGATGCTCTTGCAGTTCTTGGCATGGCTACAAGATAGCGCAGGGCGTGCGCAAGTCAAATCAGAAAGCAGAATGTCCCTCTTAGGTGGAAGAGACGAGGATTCGCCACAAAGATCGCGAAGGGAAGAGAAGTGGCACGAAGAAGAGTGCGGGCGGCGAAGGGGAAGTGATAGAGTGATACGGTGATAGAGTGATAGGGGGGCTGGAGGCGGCAGCGTGTAGGCTGCAGGCTGTAGACTGCAGGGTCGGAGAGCAACGTATGGATTTTCAGGGGGTGGGGCGGGCGGTGTGTTCGCCGAAAAAGTAGAATGTCCCCTTTGGGATTTGCGAGCATTGGCCGGTCAGGGGTCGGAGGGAAGCTATCAGCCGTCATCGGTCAGGTGTCAGCAGGCAGGATGGGAATAGGGGGGCGCAGAGGCTCTCGGGTGATGGGGCGGGCGTGAGAAGAGAGAAGATCGCCTCACGCAAAGGCGCCAAGGCGCAAGGGGAGAGGAGTTGAACGCAGGCGCGGAGAAGACATAGCCACAAAGGCGCCGAGGCACGAAGGGGGGATGCGAAGAAGATGGGGGGAATGGCTCGCGCAGAGACGCAGAGGCGCGGAGGAACAAGAGAGCGATCCTCCTTCGCCAAGCCTGCTCTGCGAAAGGCTACGCAGGCTCGTGAAGCAGAGGCTACGGAGGACAGATGCGGGAGGCGCGCGGGGTGTCTGCTAAAAAAGTAGAACGTCCCCTTTGGTATCCGCGCGCCAAATGAAGACTCCCGACCCCTCTTCTTGCGGTTCGTTCGCCACGAGTTAAATATGGTGTCCCTAATGGCGCTTCCTTAAGGCCCTTCAAGGGAAAAGCCTCCATCCGTCGATAGGGTAGTTGTCACAAACACCCACGACGAAAGGAGGCTACGGTGCTTGGTTTTGGTATCGGTGTTTCTCCGGCTCGACTTGAAGCGATTCGCAGGCGGATGAAGGAGGGCCAGCTCAATGTCCTGCGGGAGTTGCTGCCAGACCGGGTGATTCATGAGGCCTGTGCGCAAATGGGGCATGCGTATCGAGAGCGGCTTC
>JAZDKG010000074.1:0-6314 GCA_043803205.1 Planctomycetota bacterium | reverse complement strand
AGCGCGCTCACGAGCGTCGTGCCGGAGTTCAAGCTCATCATCAGTCACGCGTATGGGTCTCTCAATCGCACGCTAGCGGGGCGAGGAACGGACCGATTGTCGGAAGTGGAGTATGGGCTTCTGCCCGCTTTCTGCGACGGGGTTCTGGAAGGATGCGGGGAAAAGGGACTGCTCATCGAGAGCGGGGAGGCGACGTATGGGACGATGACCTACGCCTTCTACAAGGCGTGGTGCGATTACGACCGATTGAGCGCACTCAGGATTTCGGCGGTGCCGGAATTGGTGCAGAAGAGCTACCGTCAGGCAACGGCGATGTGGCCGGATTTCCGCAGCGACACGAACGGGTGGCACGGGGAGGACGTGGAGAAGAACCATTTTTCGCCCGAGCGGATGAAACACGCGCTTCACAACGCGCTAGCAGCGACAGACGAATACGTTTGGACATGGTCCTGGCACGCGCACTGGTGGCCGAACCGGGGAGAGGTGCTGCCGTGGGACAAGAACAAGCCGCTTCCGAAGGATTACCTGCCTGCGATGGGAGAGGCCTATCTGAGGGAAGCGGCGGGGGCGAGGGAGCCCATGAGTCTCGACTGGCATCCCGAGCGCACGACAGAGAAGGCTTACGACGCGCCCGGCTTTGACGCGGAGAAGGCGTTCGCGTCGCTGGGCGACGGGCAGAGAATCGTCGCGGGCATCCCGGACGAATGGCTTTTTCATGTCGCCGACTCCTCCAACCCCGCCGCCTACTCGTGGGGGATCCCCCTCAGCGCGTACGGGGAGGCGATCGAGAAGGTATACGACTGGCGGCCCATCAAGGTCGGGGACTACTGGGAGAACCAGGGCTTCCCCATCGACGGCACGGGAGTGTATCGTGCCACGTTCGGCATCCCCAAAGACGTGCGCGGGAAGAGGCTCTGCATCGCCGTCGCGGGGGTTGCGGGGAGGGCGACGCTCTACCTCGCCAGCGAAGGCGTCCGGGAGAGGCCCGTGGGACGGTGCGAGGGAGAGACGCTCTCCCTTTTCGACGTGACGGAGGCGCTAGATTTAGCGGGGGACAATTGTCTCACGCTCGTGGTCGCCTCACCGAGCGGTCCGGGCGGCGTCTACGGGGCGGTGAAGCTCGTATCGAGAGAAAAGGGACGCGGGGGGTACGTGGAGCTTCGCGGCAAAGAAACGGGGAAGTGGTTTCACTGGCTCAGGAGCAGCCGGCTGGGGAAATCCCTTGCGGGGCTTTCGCTTGAGAACACGGTGGAGGCGAGGGTGCGGGTGCCGGCGGAGGAGCCCTTCACGGCGCAACTGTGGTGCACGACGGAAGACGGGGGCTGGCACGCACACTTCGGACCCAAGGGGGTGACTTTCGGGGACAAATGGTTCGCAAACACGAGCACCGAGTGGCACACGTACCGGGTGGTGATCGCACGACGCGAGGGGCGATACGTGCAGACGCTGTTCGTGGACGGTGCGCAGAAGGCCCAGGTGACGGCAGATCCCATGAAGTCCGAGGAGCCACGCGGGTCGGCGATCGGGTTCGGGGTGGGGTGGGGGAACAAGGAGACTGCTCCCATCAAGATGGACGTAGACTACATCCGATGGGCGAACCGTCCTTTCACGCCCGCGGATGAGGCCGCGGCGAAGGCCGGTGTGCCGGAAGCGCAGGAGAGAAAGGACGTGTTCTGGGACGGCGCATACGAGGGGGACGTGATGCCCGACGCCGACGGGTGGAAATGGTGGTACGACTGGGACGGGCGACCCTATACGAGGATCGTGTACGAGGGGGCGGCGTTGGATGTAACCGATACGCAACGCCTAACGGTCGTTTACGACTGGAGAAAACGGACGGGCGGGCGGCTTGTGCCGCGGGACGTGCCGCGCCTCGATCAGGAGAACGAGGTACACGCGGAGGTCGCCCCGGGCGAGGTCGCCGGGGCCGGGGAGAGCTTTGCCGCCAAGCTCACGGTGAGGAGCGCCAAGGAGGTCGGGTACGGATGGCCCGCGGTGACGATCACAGATTTGGCGGCGCGAGACTGGAGCGCTTTTGCGGCGGTGGCGGTCAGAATCCACAATCCGACGGACGAGACGCAGGAGATCGGCATCTCCGTGCGGGACGCCGACAGGAACGTCTGGTACGTGATGGAGAAGTTCGCGCCGGGGGAAACGAAGACGCTTGGCGGGACATTGGAGGAAATCCGCGCCAAGGTACTTGTCAGCGACATCTGGACCGTCACGCTCTACACGAGGCACACAGAGATGGCCGAGACGTTCCTTGTCTCGCCGATCTACCTTGTGCCTCGTTAGGCGGCGCCCAAGGGCGAGCAGGCCGCGAGGGCATGCGCCGGGGAAGGCATCATCTTTCTCTAGGGGACGTTCCATGACGGGCAAGCTTTTCGAGAACGAGAAGGGAGCTGGGCCGGCGGATGTTCCGCCAACGGACCCGGCATGGGTGGACGAGCACAGGAAGAGGACCTATCAGTCGTACGAGGGGTTTCTGCGGAGGAAGCTCGCGGAGCTCTACGCTGCGAGGGGAGAGAAGTGGCGGAGGGACTATTCGAGCGAGGATGCATATCGGCGGTCAGTGGCGCCAGCGAGGCGAAGGCTCGCGGAGATGTTAGGGTGGTGGGTGGAGCCGGAGCGACGAGCAGCGGTCAAGACCTTTGAGGAGGAGACGCTCCTCGAGGAGAAAGATTTCAACGCGCGGCGGTTCCGGATGGAGGTGCTGCCGGGACTCGATACGTATGGGGTGGAGCTGGTGCCGCGGACGAAGGGGCGTCACCCGGGGCTGATCGCGCAGCACGGATATTCGGGCACGCCTGAGCTTGTGTGCGGCTTAGCGGCAAGCGCGAACACGGAGGACGGGAGCTATCGGTCCTTAGGGCTGCGCGCGGTGCGACGAGGGTTTCACGTGGTCGCGGTCCATCACCCCGGCGGATATGGATCGAGCGAGGACGCGCTGTCAGGGATCCCAGGGTTTCCGAATCACCCCACGACGTACGGGAAGAACCGACTGCATCGATTCGCGACCTTAGCGGGAGGGACGCTTTTCGGGCTCGACCTCATGGGGTCGTCGAGGGGCGTGGACGTGCTCGTGAGCCGGGGGGACGTTGACGCGGGAAAGATCGCCATCTACGGGCTCTCGCAGGGCGGACAGACTGCGATGTATTTAGCGGCCTTAGACGAGCGGATCCGGGCGAGCGTGAGCAGCGGGAACTTCAACGAACGCCTCACGAAGCTCATCGGGCCGATCCGCGGGCTCAACTACGTCGACAGCACGGAGGAGGACAAGTTCTTCCGGGAGGTGGTGAGCCACTTCAGCGACGCGGATCTCGTGTCGCTCATTGCGCCTCGCGCGTTCGCAGCGGAGGCGGGGCTTGCGGACACGGTGGTCGATTTCGAGAAAGCGGAGGCGGAGTTCGCGCGGGCGCGGGAGCATTACGAGAAGCTGGGGATCGGCGAGCGGGCGGAGTTCATCGCGCACAGGGAGGGGCACGTGAGCGCAACGGGGAGGGCGTTCGAGTTCCTGATGGAGAACCTCGAGCGTCCGACGTGAGGGCGCCGGGTCCAGCGGATAAGTAAGCCTGACCCCCTTTTTGCGGGGAGCGAGCAAGATGGCGTGGTTCAACAAGTATGCGACGATGGAGCGGTACGAGAAGGGCCTTGTGCTCATCCTTCCGGGGATCGAAGGGTGGAGCGTGTTCAACTGGCTTGTCGCGGAGGGTTTGGCGAAGGGAGGGGTGCCGTATGCGCTTGAGATCCACGACTGGACAACGGGGTTCTCGCTCCTCTTCCTGTGGCACCTCGTGGCGAGACGGCGAAGCAGACGGGAGGCGGAGCGCGTTGCGGTGCGAATCCGGGAATACCTGCGGGAGCACCCGGGGCGGCCGGTGTGGGTGGTGGGGCAGTCGGGGGGAGGCGGGATCGCGGTGTTCGCACTGGAGGCGCTCCGGGACGAGGAGAATGTGGAGGGGGCGGTGCTGTTAGCACCGGCATTAGGGCAGGAATACGACCTCACGGAGAGTCTCGAGCGGACGACGCGCGGCATCCACCACTACTACTCGCACTTCGACGTATTTTTCCAGGGGCTGGGGACGGGCATCTTCGGCACGATGGACCGCGCGTATGGATCGAGCGCCGGGCGAAGGGGCTTCAAGCGGCCGGCGAATCTGACGAGCGAAGGGGAGGAGCTTTACGCGTCGCGCCTCTTCCAGGTGGACTGCACGCGGAGCATGAGACGGACGGGTCACGTGGGGCTGCACCTCACGAGCTCGCACCCGGGGTTCATTGAGCAGGTCGTGGCGCCCGTGATCCTCGCGGCCAGAGGGGAAGAAGAGAGATGACCTCACGCAAAGCCGCAAAGGACGCAGAGGACGCAAAGGAGGAGAAGAGTCTAACGCGGAGACGCCCGCCACGGCAGGGGGAAAGAGAGATACGATCCAGCGCAGAGAATGCATCTGTGAAAGCATGAACGTTTATGAGGAGGGGCGACCGTCCCAGCGCAGGTTTCCGACAGAGCGATAGAGGGTCAGAGGAGCGGGACATGGAACGACGAACGTTAGGGAGGACGGGGGAGAAGCTCTCCGTGGTGGGGCTGGGGGGGATCGTGGTGATGAACGAGACGCCCGAGGCGGGGCGGCGGATCGTGGCGCAGGCGCTAGCGCGCGGGATCAACTATTTCGACGTGGGGCCGAGCTATGGGAACGCGGAGGAGCGATTGGGACCGGCGCTGGAACCTTATCGCGACTCCATTTTCCTAGGGTGCAAGACGCTCGAACGGACCCGCAACGGAGCGATGGAGGAGCTGAGGAAGTCGCTTGAACGGCTGCGTACGGACCGCGTGGACCTCTACCAACTTCACGGGGTCTCAACGATGGAGGACGTGGACAAGGCGACGGGACCCGGCGGGGCGCTCGAGGCGTTCGTCGAGGCGCGCGAGAAAGGGCTCGTGCGGTTCATCGGGTTTTCGGCGCACTCGGAGGAGGCGGCGCTAGCGCTCCTAGCGCGGTTCCCGTTCGACACGGTGCTCTTCCCGTGGAACTACGTCACGTGGCACCAGGGGAAGTTCGGGCGGAAGATCTTCAAGGAGGCGCGAAAGAAGGGGATGGGGATCCTAGCGCTCAAGGCGTTAGCGAAGACGAGAAGGGAGGAGGGGGACACGCGGTGGCCGAAGTGCTGGTACGTGCCGGCCGAGGGGCCTAAGGAGGCGGCGCGGGTGCTGCGCTGGACGCTCAGCCTCCCGGTGACGGCGGCGGTGAGCGCGAGCCACGAGGAGCTAGCGTGGTGGGCGTGCGACGCAGCGGACGAGAGGACGGAATTGACGCGCGAGGAGGAGAGGGAGTTGGCACAGTGGGGCGATGGGGTGGAGCCGATCTTTCCGCAGGAGTAGGCGGAAACGCGCGGGGGCTCAGGGGGTCTTCACAAGATAGAGGTGGACGGCGAGGGGGTCGAAGCGATCAGACAGAGAAGCGCTCTCGACGGAGAGGGAGCGGGATTCGCCGAGGACTTCCGCGACGCCCGCGAGGCCTTCGACGGACAAGGTGACGTCGTGGGCGGAGCGGGTATCGAGGCTCGCGGCGAAGATGTAGATGCCCTGTGGGGTCCTCCGGGCGGTGGCGCAGGCGGGGCCCGAGACGCGGACGGGGAGGATCGCGTCGCGGTCGAGGATGACGGGGGCGAGGTCGGTGACTTCGCGGTTGACGCGGGCGGTGGCTTCCTTCTCCTCGTCGGAGAAGTTCGTCCAGCGGAAGGGATTGAAGGCGAGGGGGAACCAGCCCAACCCGGTAGCGCCTTCGATAACGGTCATCCACGCCATGGCGCGGATTTCGGCGGCGTTTGCGCCCCGGGTCTCCTTGGGGGTCCAGTCGAGGTCCTGGTCGGCGTTCTCGATGTAGACGAAGGAGGGTTTGTCGGAGACGAGGGCTCTGAAGGCGGCCATCGAGGATTGAAGCTCGGGGACGCGGTCGGGGCGGTTCCAGCCGGTGACGGGATAGTGGTCGTAGGAGACAATGTCGGCTTGCGCGATGTAAAGGAGGTAGAGGGAGGGGTCGAGCTGGCGGTAGGGGTCAAAGAAGCGGACGGTAAAATTGACGCACAGGGGCTTCGTGGGTTTCTTCGCGCGGAAGGCGGCGACCTGGGAGGTATAGGCGGGGATGTCCACTCGGGGGACGCGCTTGAGGGCGAGGGCGGAAGAAAGGGAGGAGGAGCCCGGGAGGGCCGAGGGTGAGAGGGCGGAGGGAGCGAGGAGAAAGGCGTCGTAGGCGCCCCAGATCTCGTTGGCGGGAGACTTCTTCCCCATCGTGCGGGCCTGGGAGACGCGAACGTCG
>JAZDKG010000073.1:0-67167 GCA_043803205.1 Planctomycetota bacterium | reverse complement strand
AAGGGGGGAGGCTACATCTACCACAGCGACCACAGCGTGCCTCCCACGGTGAGCTTAGCCCGGTACCGCGAGATCCTCGCGCGGGTCCGAAAGCGAAGCTCCAAGCGATCTCTCTCCCGGAAGGGTTAAAGGGACGCTCGGTCGGAACGGACGACCGGAAGCTTTTCGCATGAACGACCCCCTCAGACGCCGTCGACTCATCTATGTCCTGGCGCTGACCGTCGCCCGCGTGCCCCTTGCCGCCGCATTCGCAGTCTTCTTTCTTCTTTTCCCCGGGCCGGAGTCCCCCGCCGCTTTCGTCTGTTTCGGGCTGCTTCTCCTTCTCGAGCTCACCGATCTTCTCGATGGGGCGCTCGCGCGCCGGTGGGGCGTCGCCAGCGAAGCCGGCGCTGCGCTCGATCCCTACGCCGACAGCATGTCGCGCCTCATTGTCTTCTGGACGTTCGCGATGCGCGGACTTGTCCTCTCGGCAGTCCCTCTTGTCATGGCGTTGCGCGACGTGACGGTGGCGTATTGTCGGATCGCGCTTGTGGGTCGGGGGCGGACCGTAGCCGCCCGTTGGAGCGGGAAGCTCAAGGCGGTCGTGCAAGGGGGCACCGCGCTCCTTCTGATCACCGTCCTCGCATTTGCCCGACCGGCGATGGACCGGCAGTTGGTCGTCGTCGTTTCCTGGGTCGTCATCGTCGCGACCGTGGCCTCCGCGCTCGAATACGCGCGCGCAGCGCTCGCGACCGAGGACCGCCCTTCCGACACGCAGACAGGAGATCTCCCATGACCAAACGGGAATTGGCCGCCCTCGAGCGGCAGTACCGAAGCGCGCTTCTGGAGGACTGCATTCCGTTCTGGATGCGGCACTCGCTGGACCGCGACTTTGGGGGGTACCTTCACCAGCTCGACCGCGACGGGAGCGTTTTCGATACCGACAAGTTCATGTGGCCGGAGAACCGGGAGGTCTGGACCTTCTCGATGCTATACAACCTCCTCGAACGCCGGCCCGAGTGGCTCGACGCCGCCGCCCTGGGAGCGCGGTACCTGCGCGAACACGGACGGGACGAGAACGGGGACTGGTATTTCGCGCTTAACCGCGAAGGCCGCCCCATCGTCGCGGCCTATAACATCTTCTCGGACTACTTCGCCGCGATGGGGTTTGCCGAGTACGGCTTAGCGGCGGGGGACGAGGAGGCGATGGAGATCTCCCGGCGGACGTTCGAGCGGATCCAGGCGCGCAAGGCCGACCCGAAGGGACGATACAACAAGCGTCTTCCGGCGGCGCCGAAGATGAGGAACCTCGCGCTTCCCATGATGGACGTGTGTCTGGGGCTCGTGCTTTCGCGGATCCGTCCGGAGTCCCGCTTCGACGCGCTCATCGAGTCCTCCATGCGGGAGATCATGTCGGACTTCCTGGACGGCTCGCGGAACATCGTTTTTGAGAACGCGGGTCCCGGGGGGGAGCATCCCGATACGCTCCTCGGCAGGCAGGTGACGCCCGGACACGGGATCGAAGCGATGTGGTTCATCATGCGCGCCGCCGAGCGGACAGGGGATCGACGCACAATCCAGCGCGCCTGCGAGGTGACGCTCTCCCTCCTGGAATTCGGCTGGGACGCGGAGCACGAAGGGATCTTCTACTTCATGGACGTCGACGGACGTCCGCACATCGAACTCCAGTGGGACATGAAGCTGTGGTGGGCTCATCTTGAGACCCTCATTGCGCTCCTCTTGGGCTATCGTCTCACCGGAGAGGAGGTCCTGCTGCGATGGTTCGGCAGGGTCCACGATTACGCCTGGAAGCGGTATCCCGACGGCGAGTTCGGCGAGTGGTTCGGGTATCTCAATCGTCGCGGGGAGGTCAACAACCGCTGCAAGGGGAACCGCTGGAAGGGGTGCTTCCATCTTCCGCGCGCGCTCTTCGAGGTGGCCTCTCTCTTAGGGGCTCTAGCAGAACCAGGCACGGCCGCGACGCTTTGAGAAGGAGGAAGCACAAGATGAGGTGGAACTGCGCGCGTCCCTTCGGGTTGCGGCGGGACAGCGTCGGCTGCTGTGTTACTCCTCGTCGCCATATCCTTCTCTTGATATGCCTCCTCGTCGCGCCTTGCATCCGACGCCGTCGCGCTCGCAACGCGACTCGCACCTGGTTCTGTTAGAGCCCCTTGGGGCGCTGGGCGCCGACGCGGCGGGGTAAAGTTCTTCTCCCCTCCTCGACGCCGGGCGCTTATAATGGTTGCGAGTCGTGCCCGTTTTTCCTCACCGGAGGTGGCCCATGCCCGAGACGGACCTGATCCAGCGCGCGATCGACCTTGAGCGCCTATCGCGCGACTACTACCGCCAGATCTCCCGTGGGCCGGTCGCGCGATACGCCAAGGAAGCCCTCGAGCAGCTATCCCGCGAGGAACAGGGCCATATGGAGATCCTTGCCGAGTACAGCCGGAACGCCCCGAAAGGCGTGCGCGTGGCCCTCCCGGACGCCTCGGAGCTTGCCGGCGTCTGGAAGCGCTTCGGCGCCGCCCTCGAGAGTGTCCGACAGGCCATCCAGCCCCACACCGACGAGACCACCGTCGTCCAGCGCGCGCTCGATCTCGAAATCCAGAGCCTCGCCCTCTATGAGGACGCCCGCAAGAAGACGAAAAGCGAGGCCGGCCGGATCGTCTTCTCCTACCTGTGCGACCAGGAGTCGAAGCACCGCGCTTATCTCGATCGGCTCCTCAGAAAGCTGCTCGTTCTCTACGAGGAGCCTCCAGAGGCGCGTCCCCAGCTTTAGCGGACTTCCCATTTTTTTCGCACGGAGCGAAGCAATGAAATCCCGTTTTCCGTATCAGGACGCCCCCGTCATCACCGTGGACGGCAACGACGCCGCCTCCTATGTGGCGTATTTGAACAGCGAGGTGGTGGCCCTCTATCCGATCACGCCGTCGTCGCCCATGGGGGAGTCCGCCGACGCCCGCGCGGCGGTGAAGGAGACCAACCTCTTCGGGAACGTCCCGCGGGTGGTGGAGCTCCAGTCGGAGGCGGGGGCCGCGGGCACCATTCACGGTGCGCTCACCGCCGGGGCGCAGGCCGCGACCTTCACGGCCTCCCAGGGCCTCCTCCTCATGATCCCGAACATGTACAAGATCGCCGGGGAACTCACCCCAACCGTCTTCCAAGTGTCCGCCCGCGCGCTGAGCGCGCAGGGTCTGTCCATCTTCGGCGACCACAGCGACGTGATGGCCGTGCGCGGGACGGGCTTCGGCCTTTCCGTCAGCGCCAACCCGCAGGAGGTGATGGACATTGCGGCGATCACGCTGCGCGCGTCCCTCAAGTCGCGCATCCCCTTCATCCACTTCTTCGACGGCTTCCGCACGTCGCACGAGATCCGCAAGATCCGCGAGCTCCCGCGCGAGTTCTTCCGGGACTACCTTGATCCAGAGGACATCCGGGCCTGTCGTCTGCGGGCGCTGGACCCTCATCGGGCGGACCTTCGCGGCACCGCGCAGAACCCGGACATCTACTTCCAGGGGCGGGAGACGGTAAACCCCTACTACGACGCCGCCCCGGCGGCCTTCGAGGAAGCCTGCCGGCGCTTCCGGGAACTCACGGGCCGGTCGTACTCGAGCTATGAGTATTTCGGAGCCGCCGACGCCCAGGACGTCATCGTTCTCATGGGCTCGAGCGCTGACACGGCGGAGAAGACCGTCGAGATCCTCAACGCGAAGAACGGCGCGCGCGTGGGGTTGCTCAAGGTGCGGCTCTACCGTCCGATGGACGGCGGCGCGCTCGTAAAGGCGCTCCCGCCGACGGTGCGCCGGATCGCCGTCCTCGACCGCACCAAGGAGCCCGGCGCCCCCGCCGAGCCCCTCTGCCTCGACGTGCAGGCCGCGTTAGCCCACGCGGTCAGCGGAATGGAGGGCTACCCCCGCATCCCCTCCCTCCCCCTCGTCATCGGGGGGCGCTACGGCCTGGGGTCCAAGGAGTTCACCCCCGGGATGGTGGCGGCGGCCTTCCGGCACCTAGCGGGCATGTCCAAATCCGGGGCGCGGGTGTGGACCGGGTTCACGCTCGGGATCAACGACGACATCACGCATCGGTCCCTGGACTGCACGGAGATCGACGCGGAGAACGCGGACGCTTTCAAGGGCAAGTTCTTCGGCCTCGGCGCGGACGGGACGGTCGGCGCGAACAAGAACTCGATCAAGATCATCGGGGAGAACACCGACCTCTACGCCCAGGGCTACTTCGTCTACGACTCCAAGAAGGCGGGCGCCATCACGATCAGCCACCTGCGTTTCTCGAAGGAGCCGATCAGGCAGACCTACCTCATACAGCGTCCGAACTTCGTCGCGGTGCACAACCCCTCGTTCCTCAGCCGCTACGACGTGCTCGAGGGGATCGAGGAGGGGGCGACGCTTCTCCTCAACACGACGGCCAAGCCGGGCGAGGTCTTCTCCGGCCTCGTCGAGGAGACGCAGCGGACGATTATCGAGAAGAAGCTCAAGGTCTTCGGAATCAACGGCACCGCCATCAGCGAGGAGGTGGGCCTGCGCGGCAGGATCAACATCGCCATGCAGACCGCCTTCTTCGAGATCGCCAAGGTGCTGCCGCGCGAGAAGTTCGTTCCGGCGATCCGCGACGCCATCGAGAAGACCTACGGGAGCAAAGGCGGCGAGATCGTGGCCCAGAACATCCGCGCCATGGAGCTGGCGCTCGAGCGGATCTTCCCGGTCAAGGTCCCGTCGGCGCCCGTGCCGTCGGACGTCAAGCCCTTCCGCGTCGAATATGACCGCAGCTCGCCCGACGCGCGTTTCATCGAGAACGTGGTGCTGCCCGTCATGCAGAACCGCGGGGACACGGTCCCGGTGAGCGCGGTCCCCGTGAACGGCGCCATCCCGCTCAACACGGCGCGGCTGGAACACCGGAACATCGCCATCCGACTCCCCGAGTGGAATCCTTCCCTCTGCATCCAGTGCAACATGTGCAGTTTCATGTGTCCGCATTCGACGATCCGCCCGAAGCTCATCGCCGAGAGCGACCTTGAGAAGCTCGAGCTTCCCGCCGACGAGTTCGCGACGCTTCCCGCCCGGGGGTACAAGGGGAGCGAGCCGATGCACTTCCGAATCCAGGTCGCGCCCGACGACTGCACGGGCTGCGGCGCATGCGCGGAGGTGTGTCCCGGCAAGGAGAAGGACCCCGCGACCAAGAAGCCGACGGGGAAGAAGGCCATCACCATGCGCCCCAAGGAGGTGATCCAGGAGAAGCTACGCCGCTCGTGGAGCGCGTTCCTGGCCCTTCCCGAGACGGATGAGTCGCTCCTCAATCCTTCCCGCTTCAAGGACGTGCAGTTCCGTCCGGTCTTCTTCGAGTTTCCAGGCGCCTGCGCGGGCTGCGGGGAGACGCCCTACGTTCGTCTCGTCACGCAGCTTTTCGGAGGCCGGCTCTACATCGCCAACGCCACGGGGTGCTCCTCCATCTACGGCGGTACCATGCCCGTCGTCCCCTACTGCAAGAACGGGGAAGGGGAGGGCGTTTCGTGGCAGTCGTCGCTTTTCGAGGACAACGCGGAGTTCGGCCTGGGGATACGGTTGGCGGCGGACAAGCTGCGCGAGAGCGCCTGGGCGGCGCTCTCACAAGCGATCGACGCGCTCGAAAAGGAGAAGGCGTCGGGCGAGATCCTGACGGCCGCGCGAGCGGCGCAGGCCGCCGCCGGCAAGAACGGAAAGGCCCTCCGAGACGCGGTGATCGCGCTTGATCGCGCTCTGGCCGGCGTGGGCGGGAAGAAGCTTCCCGACGCGCTGCGCGGGCACATCGAGAGTCTCGCCAGCCTCTCGAGCCATCTCCTCGAGAAGATCGTCTGGATCCTCGGCGGCGACGGATGGGCGTACGACATCGGCTTCGGAGGACTCGACCACGTCCTAGCGGGCCTCGACAACGTCAACATCCTCGTGCTCGATACGGGCGTCTACTCCAACACCGGAGGACAGTGCTCCAAGGCGACCCCCATGGGCGCAATCGCCAAGTTCGCAGCCACCGGGAAACGCACCCCAAAGAAGGAACTGGGCCTCATCGCCATGACCTACAAGACCGCCTACGTTGCGCAGATCGCCTACGGGGCGAATCCCGCCCAGACGCTCAAGGCGGTGCAGGAGGCCGCCGCCTATCCCGGGCCGTCGCTCGTGATCGCCTACGCCCCCTGCATCGAGCACGGGTACCCTCTCAACCTCGGTCCCGAGCACATGAAGCTAGCGGTCGACTGCGGTCTGTGGCCGCTCTTCCGCTTTGACCCTCGACGGATGGACCAGGGGTTGAATCCACTTGAGCTCGACAGCGGCGCTCCGACCGCGGAGGTGGGTGAACTCATCCGACAGGAGAGGCGGTTCAAGTCCCTGGAGATCGAGCAGCCCGAGATCGCGCGCACGCTTTTCGAGGAAGCGCGTCGCGCCGTCCGGCGAAATTACCTCTATTTCCAGAAGCTCGCCGGCCTTCCGTACGATGAATTCCGCATTGAGGCATGAGCCATTCGCTGAGGGGTATTCGGAAGAGCTGCGACGTCCCGCACTAACTGCTTGTGTAGACTTGCTGGCAGGCTGCGGCGCAGGTATCTGGAAGCAAGTCCCATCCATTGACAGGGTGAAAACGTCGGCGCGCCCGTGTGCTGGAGCGGGTTGCCGATGCTGACGGTTGCGGCTCGAGGAAAGCGTCGTTCTTGTGCTTGCTTGCGTGGATCCTTCGCGCAACTTCGGCGCAGGGGGCCCTGGGGAGCGCGCTTTTCGCGCTTCTGCGAAGATCCCCCGGCGCACAGAATCCCCCCTCTCCCGCGCTTTCGCTTCGTGGTACAATGTATGTTCTCGCGGACCGTGACGACGGTCCGAGCACGAGCTTACCGAGGAGCCGCCCATGTTCGTCTCCGTCATCATCCGCACCTACAACCGCGCGGAGATGATCTGTCGCGTGTTGCGGAGCGTGGCGGCACAACGTTTCGACCGCTATCCCGTCGAGGTGATCGTCGTGGACGACGGCTCCACGGACGATACGCCGGCGCGGTGCGCGGAGTTTGCGCGGACCTTACCGCAGCTGCGCGTCATCCGGCGCGTGCGGGGCGGCTGCGCGGAGGCGCGCAATGCGGGGATCGCCGCCGCCCGAGGCGAGTTCCTTCTCTTCACCGACGATGACTGCATCTGTGAGCCGGGCTGGATCGCCGCCCTTGTGGATGCCCTTGAGAAGCACGGAATCGTCGCCGGAGCCGTCTGGACCCGCACCGACAACTTCCTCAAGCTCTGCCACAACATCGCGGAGTTCCACCAGGTCATGGCCGGCAAGCCCGCGGGCTTCATCACGTTCCCCGCAGGGGCGAATTGGGCCTGGCGCGCGGACGTAATCCGTCGTCTGGGGCCGTTCTCTGCCCAGAACGAAATCGGCGAGGACACGTGCCATTCGCTATCGGCCCTGGAGGCGGGTCTGCGAATCTACTTCGAGCCGAGAGCCGTGGTCATCCATGATCCGCCGCGCACTTCGCTGGCGAGAGTTTTCCGGTATTCCGCCTGCCACGCTGAGGGGATGATCCGCGTGCGGCTCCGCTACGCGAAGCTCCTGCGCACGCCTGCGTTTCTCAGCAGTCCGTTTCTCATGCGTCTTCTCGCCGTTCCGGTCGCGGGCGTCGTCACGTCGCGCATTTTCTGGACGAACCGCGGGCTTCTACGCTACTGGCACAGCGCGCCGGTGGTCTTCGCGCTCAAGTTCACATGGATGTGGGCGGCGGCGGGCGCGCTCGAGCGGCCCGCCTCAGCAGACGGGGTCTCCGCCCTCCCCGAGGTCCCGCCCTGAGTCGAGCGCCCTATCTCGAGGTTTCCGCACGGACCGTCACGAGAAGAAGTCCCGCCGCCAGCACGGCAAGGGCCGCCCCCACGCCGAACGCCGCGGGCGCCCCGAGGCGCTCCCACAGGAATCCGAAAAGGACGCTGGCCGGCAGGGCCATTACTCCGACCGCGAAGTGATACACCCCGTATGCCCGTCCGCGGAGCTCGCTCGGGACGAGGTCGCCGACGAGCGCCCGCTCCGCCGGACCCGAAAGCGCCTCAAAGAGCCCGTAGAAGGCGAAGAGCGCCCAGATCATCCAGGCACGCGTCGCCAGGGCGAAGCCGACGTAGCTCGCCGCGTAGACCCCGAACGCCAGGGACAGCACTCTCTTGTGTCCCAGCCGGTCGGAGAGCATGCCTCCCGGCACCGAGAACAGCACCGTCACCACGTTGAAGAGCGACAGGAGAAACGCGTTGTAGAGCAAAGGCATCCCGAAGTCGCCCGCCCGCAGCAGCAGAAAGGCGTTGCTGGAGTTCCCGAGCGTGAAGAGCGCCATCACGAGCACGAACCCACGAAAGCCGCCCGGAAGCCCCCTCCACGAGAGGTTCGTCCCCTTTTTCGTTTCCTCCCGCCGGCGCTTCTCCCGCACGGCGAAGACGAGGACCGCCACCGCAATCGCCCCCGGGATACCGGCGCAGAAGAGCGTCTTTCGCATCGCCGGGAGCATCGCCGCCGCACCGCCCGCCCCGGTTGCCGAGCTCCCCCCGAACGCCCTGAGAAGGACCGCCGCCACGAGAGGTCCCAACACCGCCCCCGTCTGATCCATGGCCCTGTGGATCCCGAAGCTTCTCCCCCTTGTCCCGTCCTCGCTCACGTCCGCGATCATCGCGTCCCTGGGCGCGGTCCGCAGTCCCTTCCCGGTACGGTCCACCACCTGGATGGCGAGCCCCTGCCCCCAGTGGGTGATGAGACCGAAGAAAGGCTTCACCGCCGCCGAAATCCCGTACCCCAGGCCCGTGAGAAGCTTCCTCCGCCGGAACCTATCCGCAAGCCAGCCGCTCACGACCTTCCAGAAGCTCGACAGGCTCTCGGCAACGCCCTCCACCAGCCCGATCGCAACCTTCGACGCCCCGATCGACGTAAGGAACACCGGCAGGATCGGTCGCACGATCTCCGTGGAAACGTCCGTGAAGAGGCTGACGAAGCCGAGGGCGATCACGTTGCGGTGAACGCCGAGCGGCCTCCTTTCGCTTCCGTTTCCGTCACCCGCTGCCACGACGGTCCGATACCCTCCGTCCGTGCGATGGTTTCTTCAGAACCCGAAATACCTCACCGCGTTGTCCCGGCAGATGTCGCGCACGATCCCCCCCACAAGGTCGAAGTCCCCTGGGAGGAGGCCCGCGTCCATCTGTCTCCCGAGGAAATTGCACAAGACCCGGCGGAAGTACTCGTGTCGCGGATACGACAGGAACGACCGGCTGTCCGTCACCATCCCGACGAACGTGCTGAGGACTCCCATGTTCGCCAGCGTCGAAAGCTGGGCCTCGATCCCGTCCTTCTGGTCGAGGAACCACCACGCGCTTCCGTACTGCATCTTTCCGGGGACGCCCGCGTCCTGGAAGTTTCCAATCATCGTCGCAAGCAAGGCGTTGTGCGCGGGGTTGAGGTTATAGAGGATCGTCTTGGGGAGCTTCCCCCCCCGGTCGAGCCGGTCCAGCATCGTCGCGAGACTCCGGGCGATCTCGAAGTCGCCGATGGAATCATACCCCGCGTCGGGGCCGAGCTTCTCGAACATGCGGGAGTTGACGTTGCGCAGCGCCCCGAAATGGAGCTGCTGGACCCATCCCATCTCATGGTACATGAGTCCGAGCTCGCGGAGCAAGGCGGACCGGAATCGGCGCGCCTCCGCCTCGGTCGGCCGTCCGCCGCCGCGTGCTTTGCGGAAAACAGCCGCCGCTTCCTTCGCCGTGCATTCCTCGGCGCACGGGGTCTGGAGCCCGTGGTCGCTCGCCCGACAGCCCGCGTCATGGAACACCGACACCCTCTTTGCCAGGGCGCCGAGGAACGTTTCGTAACTGCGCACGTCGACGTCGCTCGCCTCCCCGAGTTTCTCCACCCACGCCTGCCACGCCTCGGGGCACTCCAAGGCCAGCCCCCGGTCGGGCCGCCAAGTCGGGACCACGCGGACCGCGAAGGTCGGGTCCTGCGCCATCGCCTCGTGGCACTCGAGGCTGTCGGTCGGATCGTCCGTCGTGCATACCACCTCGACGCGCATCGCTTTCAGGATCCCCCGCACGCTCATCTCGGGGCGGCCGAGCCCGGCGTTACATTCCTCCCAGATGCCCTTGGCCGTCTCGCTCGAAAGGAGCCTGTCGCGGATCCCGAAGATGCGCGCAAGCTCGAGATGCGTCCAGTGATAGAGGGGGTTCCCCAGCGTCTTCGGCACCGACTCCGCCCACTTGGCGAACTTCATCCAGTCCGAGGCGCTTCCCGAGACGTACCGCTCGTCCACCCCGAGCGCGCGCATCGCCCGCCACTTGTAGTGATCCCCGGCGAGCCACGCCTGCGCGACATTGGCGAAGGTCCTGTCCTCGGCGATCTCCTTCGCCGGAAGATGACAGTGGAAGTCGATGATCCCCAACCCCTCGGCCCGGTCGTGGTAGAGCTTCCGCGCCGCGTCCCCTTCGAGGAGGAAATCCTCGTGGATGAACGCGCGTTTCTTCGCCTTCGTCCCCATGACGTCGGTCCTCCCTTCGCTGCTTAGCGGTTTTTCTCCCAGGGCCCGTGTTCGGTGAAGTTGTCCTCGACGATCGTGGCCGGGGAGAAGTCGAAGGTTTCGCCGCGCTCGATGACGTAGTTTCCGGAGATTCGGTTCGCCAACTCCCCCGTCGTGCGGATGTGGCACGCGAGGATGCTCGAGGAGATGAGCACGCCCTTCGCGTTTTCCAGTGCGATCGTCCCGCCGAAGAAAGCGCAGTTGTCGATCATCATCCCGTACTGGACGTCGCGCGCAAGGAGCGCGTACTCCTGGTTGTGGTTGACCAGCGTGTTCGAGATCGTCCCATGGGAGCCGTTGTCGTGATCCTCGATGAGGATCCCCGTCAGGTTGTTCGTGATGGTCGAGTTCGTCAGCTTGGCGTTGCCCGCATGGATCGTGCATCCGATCACGTTCCCCTGGAGCGTGAGCATCGACGCGTTCATGTACTCCGCCCGCGTGTCGAGTCGGAGTCCCGTGTGGTTCCCCCCAGCGGAGAGGTTGAAGACGTTTGCGGCCGTCGCCCACCGGCAATAGGGGCTCGCCGCGGTGTGCCGGATCACGATCCCCGCCCCCTGGAAGTTGTTCGCCACGACCCCCGAGATCTCGAAGCCCGTGCATCCCGACACCTCGAGGCCGTTCTCGCCGAGGTCCTGGCGGCTGCGCCAGTCCGAGGGGGACGCGCCGCCGTCAAGCGCCAGGTCGCGCAACCGCCAGTCGTTGACAGCGTCCTGCACGAAGACGCGCTTGGTCCCTCGGGCGCGAGACACCACGGTCGCCCGTCCCGCGCCCGCGAGCGTCACTCCCCGCGGGATCGTGACGTCGCCCCAGCGGTAGAAGCCGGCGGGGACGAACACGACGCCCGGCCCCTCGGAGAGCGCCGCCCGAAGGGCGCTCGTGTCGTCCGTTTCGTCGTCCAGCCCATCCACAGGCTGACCGTCCGCGTTCGCATACGCCCTGAGATTCCTCTGCGCGCCCATCGTCGTCTCCTTCTCCGCCGCCTCCCCCGGCGCCGTCGCAACCACGAGACCCGCGAGCACCCCAAGGACCAGCCGCCTCATCTTCTCCATTTCCGTCCGCGCCTCCACCTTCCCAAGGCTCCCGGAGAACAAATCCTACCGGAATCCGCGCGGGAAGGAAAGCTCCCCATGGGAGGCGATCGCGCTCCCGGCGGAAGCGCCAGGCGGGGGCAAACCCGTCTTTGACAGAACGGTTTCGATGATGTAAGCTTAGTATGAGTTGAAGGTTAGGGGCCCCAGGACAAAGGAGCGCGCGGGGCATGGGGAAAGGGCGTATGTGCGGGAGGGGTGTATGGCGGATGAGATGATCCGCATTCGCAATGCACGAAGCGACGAGGTCGCCATCCTCGCCGAGGTCGAGGGGTATTGTTGGCCCAACGGCTTGGCGGCGACGGCCGAGTTCTTCGGCAGCAGGATCCGGACGTACACCGAGGGACAGTGGATTGCGGAGCTCGGGGGCGAGGTCGTCGCCGTCGCGTCGAGCCAGCGCATCTCCGAGAACTTCCTCGCGTCCGGCCCCGTCCGCTACGACATCCTCACCGACCGCGGACGCTTCACGCGGTCGCACGACCCCCGTGGCGAGGTGCTGCACCTCGTGAGCGTGAGCGTGCTCCCGGGCGTGCGCGGCTTCGGGGTCGGCAGGAAGCTCGTCGACCACGAGATCGCCGTCGCGCGGGCACTGGCGGGCGTCCAACGCATCATCGGGATCACCCGCCCCAGGAGGTTCAGCCGGCACCCGGGGATGTCGATCGAGGAATACGTCGCCGCGCGCACGGAGAACGGGAGCTTCATCGATCCGGTAATCAGCTTCCACCTGGGATCGGGGGCCCGGCTCGTGTCCATCCACGCGGGGTACCGCCCCGAGGACACGGACGCGGGCGGCTACGGGGTCATGGTCGAATACAATATCCAAGACGGACGCTGACGGGCGGTCCGCCGAAGAGGCGCGCGACGATCGGGCGCCCCCGGAGTGTTCCATGTATGAGACGACGCAACCGACATGACCGCCTGCGCAGAGGCGGAATGATCCCGACAAGGAAGGAACCGGGAAGCGATGGCTGACCGAACGGCCCCACCAGCCGTTGAAATCCCTACTGGACTCGCCCGGGAGCTCCGGCTCTTCGATCTCACCATGATGGGCGTGGGGATGATGATCGGAGCCGGGGCCGTCCTCGGGATGGGGGACTCCATACGTCTAGCCGGCCCGGGCGGGACGATGGTCGCCTTCGCGCTCAACGGGGTGCTCGCGTTGCTTACGGCGTTGGCGTATGCGGAGATGAGCTCCGCCATCCCGCGGGCGGGGAGCATCTACAACTTCTCGCGCATCGCGTTCGGGAGACCCACGGGGTTTCTGGCCGGCTGGATCGCGTGGCTCGCTTCCGCGGTGGCCGGGAGCCTGTATGCCGCCCTCTGCGGCATCTACGTCGTTCATTACCTCGGTCAACTGGGGCTCCTCGCGTGGGTCCCGATCGCCACCCTGTACCAGGAGCGCGTGACGGCCATCCTCATCGCGGCGCTCTTCGTCTACATCAACTACCGCGGGGTCTCGGAGACGGGAAGGGCGCAAAGCCTGCTCACCCTCGGTCAGACCATCGCGCTCGCCTTCATCGCCGTCGTGGGAGCCGTGGTCGCGGTGCGGGAGCCTGAGAGGCTCCTCAACTTCCGACCGTTCCTCCCGCACGGCTGGACGGCGGTCATTGTGTGCATGGGGTTCGAGTTCGTGGCGTTCGAGGGGTACGAGGTGATCGCCACCGCTGGCGACGAGGCGATCGACCCCCGACGCAACCTGCCTCGGGCGATACTCTACTCCGTGTTCATCGTGATCGCGATGTACCTCGTGGTCGCGTTCGCCCTCATCGCCGGTGTCAGGGACGTCGGGATGCCCGTCTGGGAATGGCTGGGAAAACAGGGCCCCAGGGGCTTCGGCGAGGCGATGACCAAGCTCATGCCTTTCGGCGGACTGGTGGCGACGATCACGGTGATCTTCTCAGCGACCTCCGCGCTCAACGCGACCATCTACTCGGCCACGCGCGCCTCCTACGCCCTCGGGCGCGACGGGATGCTCCCCACGTTTCTCGGGAAGGTATCGAAACGGAGGAGGACCCCTCACGTGGCGCTCTGCTTTACAGCGGCGGCGGTGCTTGCGGCGGCCGCCTTCCTGCCCATCATGGACGTGGCGTCGTGTTCGAGCATCCTGTTTCTCTTCATGTTTCTCCTGGCAAACCTGTGCGTGATCCGTTTACGGCGCGAGATGGGCAGCGAGCTTGTTTATGGGTTCCGCATGCCCCTCCTCCCGGCGCTCCCGATAGTGGCGATCGCGGCGCAGCTTGTCCTGGCCGTCTACATCGTGAACGTGAGCTGGATCGCCTGGGTGATTGCGCCCGCCTGGATCGGCGCGGGCGGCGCGGTCTACCTCCTCTACGCCCGACGGCACGCGCTGCCGATCCGGGAGGAGATCCTCACGGTCGAGGAGGCGCCCGCCCCGAAGGCGGAAGGCTATCGCATCCTCATGCCCGTCGCCAACCCGGAGAACGCGGTGCGGATGGTGACTCCCGTGGTGCGCCTCGCGCAGGCGGAGCGCGCGTCGGTGGAGCTCCTACACATGATCACGATGCCCGACCAAGTGCCCCTCTCCGACGCCCACCTATACGCGATGGAGGGGAGGGAAGCGATCATGGAGGCGATGCTGTATCTGAGCGCCCGCTTCCCCGTGAACACGTCCATCCGGTATTGTCGAAACGCCGCGCGCGGCATCCTCGCTGAGGCGCGGCAGCGCAAGGCGAACCTCATCGTCCTCGGCGCGCCGGGCAAACGCTCGGCGCGGGAGTCCATCTTCGGCAGCACCGTCGATCCGGTGCTCGACCGCGCGCCGTGCGACGTGGCGGTGCTTCGAGGCTGCGGCGAAGCGCCCTACAAGCGGGTGCTGGTGCCCCTCACGGGGGGACGCAGCGACGTGCTTGCGCTGCGCGTGGCTTCGGCCCTGACGGACGCCGACGAGGGAAAGATCGAGGTGCTCCAGATGGCATCCCCCGGGAAGACGCCCTTCAACCTGGGCGCCTTTCTCGAAGAAGCGGCGAAACAGATCCACGGATCGGCGCGCATCCTGCGTCCCCGACACATCGTCACCCGAAACGCGGTCCGGACGGTCGCGGAGGCGGCGCAGGAGAAGGACCTGATCGTGGTGGCGGCGGCGGAAGGGGCGACGTGGCGCGAGCGTCGGGCCAGGGGCCTCGCCGAGCGGATCGCATCGGCCACGGACAAGCCGATCGTAATGGTGCGCGCGGGAGGGGGGATCCGGCGGCTTCTCGACCGGTGGTTCTGAGGCTGCGGGGGGGAGAGGACGCGAGCTTCGTTCAGCCAAAGACAAGCCAGACAAAGAGCGCGCTCGCCCCGATGGAGGCGAGGGTGAAGGGCAACCCCACCCGCACGAACTCCATGAACTTGAGGGGATAGCCCTGCTTGCGGATGATGCCTGCCGCCACGATGTTCGCGGAGGCGCCGATGGGGGTGATGTTCCCCCCGATGCTGGCGCCGAGAAGGAGCCCGAAGTAGAGGAGGTAGGGGCTCATCGCCGTCCGCTCCACGAGGATCGCCGTCACGGGGAGCATCGCGACGAGGAAGGGGACGTTGTCCACGAACGCGCTGACGAGGACGGAGATCCCGACGATCAGGACATACACGAACACAGGTCGGCTCCCGGCGACGCGCAGGATGAAGTCGGCGATCTCCTTCATGACGCCCGTCACCGCGAGGCTTTCGACGAGGACGAACACGCCGATGAGGAAGAGGCCCGTCTGCCAGTCGAGCTTCGACACGAAGTCCCGGAGCTGGGCTGCGCTGCTGTGCCAGAGGTACCAAAGGAAAGAGAGCACGCCAAACACACAGCACAGCGTCCCCGCCATGTAGGCGAAGCCGTGATCGATGCAGGAGCCGGCGACGAGGGCGGCCACGAGGAGACCGACAAGGATCGTGGGGACGACGGATACGTGTTCCTCCTTCTCGATGGGGGGCATCCGGCGCTCATAGTCCCGGAAGAGGAAGTACAGGACGATCGCCGAGACGATCGCGGCCAACTGGACCGCGAAGAAGATGCTGGGCCGGCCGGCCACAACGAAGAAGTCGTTGAAATTCATCTTCGCGAACCCGGCCAAGAGCATGCTCGGCGGGTCCCCGATGAGGGTGGCGGCGCCCTGGAGATTGGAGCTTACCGCCATCCCGATGAAGAGGAGGACGGGGCTGATGCCGCACTTCCTCGCAATTGAGAGCCCGATGGGGGCGACGAGGAGCACGACGGCCACGTTCTCCAGCATGATCGAGAGGGCCCCCGTGAAAACGCACAGGAGCACCATGGCGAGTCGGACGCTCTGCGTTCTGGAAGCGATCCTGGTCGCCAGGTAGTCGGGCATCTTCGAATAGAGAAAGACCTCGCTCACGAAGAGCATTCCGAAGTAGAGCAGGATCACGTTCCAGTCGATGGCGTCGAGCGCCTGCGCGACGGTCTCGATCCGGAGCGCTAGGAGCAGCGCCACCGCGGCCCAGAGGATCGGAGTCTTCCGGTGGTAGAAGAGGATGATGAAGAGGTAGGTAACGAGGAAGATCGCGACTGCGAGGAGCTGAGGGTTGGCGATCACCGGTCCTCCAGCCGCGTCAAGGGGGTCAGAGGTTCGCCGCGTCTCTGGGAACGGACGGGGCGGCGTTCAGGATGTCCGCGGCGATGATCCCCCCCGACACGATGGTCTGGACGGCCTCCTCGACCGAGATGGACGTTTCTTCGACCTCGTCGCAGGGCACGATCTGGAGGAAGCCAGTCGTCGGATTGGGAGAGGTCGGGACGAAGATCAAATAGAAGATCTTCCCTTCCCGATCTTGCGTAATGCGGCTGACGAATCCGAGGGCGCGGATTCCCAGGCGGGGGTACTGCACGAGCACGACCTTCTTGAAAGCGATCCGGTTGGAGGACGAGATCGCATCCACCGCCTGCTTCACGGAGGAGTAGATCGTCTTGACGAGCGGGATGCGGGCGACTAGCGATTCTCCCCAAGCGATGACCCGTCGGCCAACGAGGTGCGCGGCGATCAACCCGGCGAGGTACAGGATGGCAGCCAGGAGAAACAGCGAGATGAGCGCGAGCACCACCTTGGGCTGGGAGGGGGCAAGAAACCGCACGAGGGGCGTAAAGAGCCCTGCCGACACCGTGTACAGGAGCTTGAGCAGCAGATACGTGACGACGATCGGGATGAAGATCAGGAGTCCCGCGACAATCCGGTTTCGGACGCTTCCGCGAAACCGGGTGAAGAAAGACTTTCCAGACTCGCCGGGACGATTCATCCGATGACTCCGTACGATGGTTCGATCCTACTGGAGACTGCTGAGCCCGTCAAGGCCGGCGCGGCGAGTCGGCGCCTTCCCCCTCCCGCAAGCTCCTCGTTGGAAGGGATTGGGAGCGCGGGCCGAGGGCGGTATAATCGAGTCGCGTCAATCGGGGAGTCAGAGCCTATCCGAATAACGGGGCCGCGCGCGCCGCGAGGTGCTTGCGAGCAGGCCAAGGAGCGAGGAGGCAGGCGTGTCCGCAGCGACACGTCAACGACGAGCGACGCAGGCATGCGATGCAACCACCCGCGGCCCGGAGGGTTGGGGCGGCGAGATGCCGCCTGCTGCGTTGCTCCTCCTCGACGTATCGTCCCCTTGATACGCCTTCGTCGTCGCGCCTTGCATGCGACCTCTCGGCGCTCCCAACGCGCGACCCCGTTATTCGGACAGGCTCTTGGCCGGAGTCTTGTGAGGCGGTTTCATGAACGGCGCTCGCCCGGTGCGCCAGTTGCGCGATCTTTTCCTGCAAACGCGCGCGGCGAAGGGGGCCCTCGACGCGTTTGGAGCCGGAGGGAATCTGTACCTGTCGGGCCTGTGGGGGGCGTCGCAGGCGCTCGCTCTCGCCTCATTGGCGGAGCGCACGCGGGGCATCTTCCTCGTCGTCGCCTCGGACCTCGACACCGCCGAGGACCTCCACTCGGACCTCGCGCTCTTAGCCGGCGGGCGCGTGGAGCTCTACCCCCAGCTCGAGTCGCTTCCGGGGGAGGAAGGCACCGTCGTGGACGACCTCGTCCGAGACCGCCTCATGGTGGTCGACGGACTGCGCCGGGGAGAGCTCGCCGCAGGCGCAATCGTCGTGGCGAGCGTCGCCGCGCTCATCCAGGGCGCCTGCGATCCGACGACCTTGGCGGAACGCGATCTCGTGGTGCGACGGGGCGGACGTCTTCCCAGGGAGGACGTCGCCGCCTGGCTCACCGAAAACTCCTTCGACCGGGAGGACGTGGCCGAGTCCCCCGGGAGCTACGCTAGCCGGGGCGGGATCCTGGACGTCTTTCCGGCGACCTCCCGCGAGCCTTACCGGATCGAGTTCCTCGGCGACGAGGTCGCGTCGATCCGCCTCTTTGATCCGGAGACGCAGGAGAGCCGAGACGAGACCGAGGGCTGCGTCCTCTCCGGCTCCGGAGGCCGCGCGCCGGAAAGCGCTCGGACCGTTCCGTTCACCAGCCTCCTTCCCCCCGGAAGCGCCGTCGCCGTCGTCGAGCCCGCATCGGTCGAGGAGCACGGCAGGCGCTATCTCGACACGGTGCGCGAGGCCCGTGGACTCTACCGCGTGGAGACCATCCTGCACGCGCAGGGCGCCGGGATCGACTCCAGGGTCTATCTCAGCACCTTCCGCGAGCGCTTCGAGGAGGGACGCAGCTTCGACTTCGACTTCGCGGCCGTCGAGGATTTTCCGCGCGACGCCGGCGAGGCGGTCCGGGAGCTCGTCCGCCGCGCCGGCGAGCTCCCCGCGGTCTTCCTCTTCGCCAACAACGTCGGGGAGCGCAGGAGGCTCGTCGAGCTTCTCGCCGAGCCCGGACGAGGTGAGCCCGCCACGCTCCGTCACGTCTTGGGACGAATCTCCCGGGGCTTCGTCAGCCGCGAGCCGGCGTTCGCCGTGATCGCCCATCACGAGATGTTTCACCGGTACCGTCGGCGCTATGAGCCCCGGCGGCCGGTCGAGGCGAGGCCCATCGACTCGTTTCTGGACCTTTCGGCGGGCGAGCCCGTGGTGCACACGACGAAGGGGATCGCGATCTACGAGGGGCTCAAGGTCATGGAGGGTCCGCGCGGCAAGGAGGAATTCCTCGTCCTGCGATTCGCGGATAACGCCCGCGTTTACGTGAGCGCCTCGCAGATCGACCTCGTGCACAAGTACGTCGGAGGGTGGAAGCGACGGCCCCCTCTCTCGAAGCTTCAGGGCAAGGCGTGGCTCGCGCGCAAAGCCCAGGTGGAGGCCGCCGCCAAGGACCTCGCCGCGGAGCTTCTCGAAGTCCAGGCCCGGCGCGCGGTGCTCCCCGGTATCACCTACCCGCCCGACGCCGACTGGCAGCGCGAGTTCGAGGCCGCCTTCCTCTACGAGGAGACGCCCGACCAGCTCAATGCGCTGGCGGCGATCAAGACGGACATGCAGTCTCCCCACCCGATGGACCGCCTGGTCTGCGGCGACGTGGGATACGGCAAGACCGAGCTCGCGGTGCGGGCGGCGTTCAAGGCGGCCCAGGCGGGGAAGCAGGTGGCCGTGCTCGCGCCCACGACCCTCCTCGTCGAACAGCACGTCCGCACCTTCCTCGAGAGGCTGGCCGACTACCCCGTTGAAGTGCGGGCGCTGGATCGCTTCCGCTCGACGGCCCAAGAGCGCGAGATCCTGGCGGGACTGGCGGAAGGACGCGTCGACATCGTGATCGGCACGCACCGGCTCCTTCAGCAGGACGTCGGCTTCGCGTCGTTGGGCCTGGTGATCGTGGACGAGGAGCAGCGGTTCGGCGTCCGACACAAGGAGATCCTGAAGCGCGACGAGACGATGGTGGACTGCCTCACCCTCACCGCGACGCCGATCCCCAGGACGCTGCACCTAGCGCTCGCCGGCATCAAGGACATCTCCACCCTCTCGACGGCCCCGCAGGACAGGCTCTCAATCGAGACGATCGTCTGCCGCTTCGACCGAAGTCGCGTGCGACAGGCCGTGCTTCGGGAGCTCGCGCGGGGCGGCCAGGTGTTCTTCGTGCACAACCGCGTGCGGACGATCGACGCGAGGGCAAGGGAGCTGGCGGGAATCGTCCCGGAGGCGCGCTTCATCGTCGCCCACGGACAGATGCACGAGGACGACCTCGAGGAACACATGATGCGCTTCCTCAACCGGGAGGCGGACGTCCTGGTGGCGACGACGATCATCGAGAACGGCTTGGACATCCCGACAGCCAACACGCTCTTCATCGACCGGGCAGACATGTTCGGGCTCGCGGAGCTCCATCAGCTCCGCGGCCGCGTGGGACGCTACAAGCACCGCGCGTACGCCTACATGCTGCTCCCCGAGAACCGTCCCGTCACCCCCGACGCCGCCAAGCGCCTGCGCGCGATCGCGGACCACAGTGAACTGGGGGCCGGGTTCAAGATCGCCATGCGGGACCTCGAGATCCGCGGCGCGGGGAACCTGCTGGGCCCCGAGCAGTCGGGGCACATCGCGGCGGTCGGATATGAGCTCTACTGCAGGCTCCTCGAAGGGGCGGTGGCCCGTCTGCGCGACCCCACCGGCGGCGGGGTCCCCGAGACCGCGGAGGTGACGGTGGACCTCGGGGCGGACGCCTACATCACGGCGAGCTACATCCCGGCGGACCGCCTCCGAATGGAGATCTACCGGAGGCTGGCAACCGCTTCGACGCTCGAGGACCTCGACGCGCTCGAACAGGAGATCCGCGACCGCTTCGGACAGCCGCCCGCGGAGGTGGAACGCCTCGTCATGAAACACCGGGTGCGCATTCGCGCCGCCCGCTGGGGCGTGCGGACCTGCATGCGGGCGGACGGGATGCTGCGCTTCCAATGCCGCGACCCCGAGATGCTGGCGGGGGCGTTGCGGGCGGGCGGGGTCGTCGCTCGAGTCGTCGACGAAAGGACGGTCGTCACCCCCCTCGACGAGGACGCCCGCCGCGACGGAAACGCGCTCTTGGAATTCGCGCACCGCGCGCTTGCCAGCGCCGGCGGATGCTCTAGAATGCAGTCTTCCGGGACGCGCGGCTTCGGACCAGAAGGAACAGGACCACGATGACGCGGCTCGTCGCCGTCATACTGGCGGTATCAGCGCTCCTGGCGCGGCCCCTGTCCGCCCAGGAGAGACCTGCCAGCATGGTGGTCGCGGAGGTGAACGGGGTCGTCATTACGTACTCGGAGCTCGTCAAAGGCCTCGGGCCGGCGATCCAGGAGCTCCGGGCAAACTACGTTGGGGATGAGCTCGAGAAGAGGATCTCCCTCCTTCTCTTCAAGAGGCTGGCCTACCGGAAGAACGAGATCCTGCTTCGTCAGGAGGCCGAGCGCCTCGTCACGAAACAGATCTCGGATCAGATCGACGAGCGCGTCCGGAGACGCCTGCGCGACGACATCGCCGGGGCCGGGTCCATGACCGCCCTGCGGGAAACCCTCGCCCGTGAGGGAAAGACGCTTGACGATCAGCGCGAGCAATACCGCACGGAGATCCTGATCGGCGCCCTTCTCAACGAACACGTCTACAGCCGCGTCGCCGTCTCCCCGGAGGAGCTCCTGCGCTACTACGAGGTGAACGGCGCCGAGTTCAGGCGCCCGCGCGCAGCGAAGATGATCCACATCCTCATCACCCCCGAGCGCCAGGGGGGGAAGGAGCAGGCGCTGGCCTTCGCCCGGGAGCTTCGCCGCGAGATCGAGGGCGGCGCGGACATGCGGGAGTTGGCGCGAATGCACTCGAGCTGCCCGCACGCGCAGGACGGCGGCGTCTGGGAGAACGTCACCCCAGGGACCTTCCGCAAAGAGGTCGATGACCGCATCTTCGCCCTTTCGGCGAGCGAGCTCTCCGACGTCATCGAATCCTCCATCGGCTGCCACCTCGTGAAGGTGCTGGAGACCACGCCGGAGGGGATCATCCCCTTCGAGGAAGCGCAGAAGGGGATCTACGAGAAACTCTTCGAGAAAAAGTTCAACGAGCGAAGGGACAGGTACCTTAGCGAGCTCGAGAAGCGCGCGCACGTGCGGCTTCTGTGGACAGGGGAGTAGGGCGGCGCAGGGGCCCGCGCTAGGAGGATTGACGCTTCTCAGTCCGGCGCGCAAGCAGCGCGGCCGCGGCGGCGCGGGGGGAAGGGTCCGTATCGGAGGCGTTCCGCACGAGCTCGTGGCGCAGCGTCTCCCCCCCGAGGATCGACAGCGCCACCAGGGCGTTGCGCCTAACGAAGGGATCATCCGCGCGCAGGAGCTCCCGGAGCAAATCGTAGAGCCCGGCCCGCGGAGTCGCCGCAGCGTGAAGCGCGGCGATGCTCCGCACGCCCGGATCGGCGTCCTGGAGGGCGCCCTCGATAAAGGACGACGCCGCTTCATCCTTGCGCAACGCAAGCGCCTCCGCCGCCGACCGGCGCACGTGCACGGACGGATCCTTGCGAGCGAGATCCAGCAGCATCTTAAGCCCCTTGGGGGAGGCGCCCTTGCCGAGAGCGCGCGCCGCCGCCGAGCGTACCGCCTCCTCTTCGTCCCGCGCGAGTCCCTTGAGAATCGAGAGCGCCACTGGCTCGGCCGCACCCGCAAGGGCTGATGCGACGGCTTTCCGTACGGCGCTGTCGGCGTCCCGCGCCGGCCGCTTAAGAAGCCCAAGGAAAGGGGGGAACCCCAGCTCGCCCACGGTGCGCGCGGCGTCGGCGCGCACCCCCGCCTCGTGGCTCTTGAGCAGCCGCTTCACCTTGGAAGCGCCGATCCGGTTGTCAAAGGACCAGAGCGTCCTCGCCGCGGCGAGCGCCACGATCGGCGCATCGAACTCGAGGGCCCGCTTCACGGTTTCAGAGGCGTCCCGGTTGCCGGTGAGCCCCACCACGCGCACCGCCGCCGCCCGCACCGATGCATCCGCGTCGAAGATCCGCTGGAGCGCCTGCCGGTCCGCCTCTTGAGGCCGAAGACGGGCAAAGACCACCAAGAGCCTGCCCGCATGCGTCGCCGCCGTCCCCTGCAGCGTCTCCGCGACTCGTCGCGCGACAAGCTCGCGGGGGAATCGCCTGAGCGACGTCTCGGCCGTCGCCGCCACCTCATCGGCCTCGTCACAGAGCAGCTTCGCCAGAATCGCCGCGGCCCGCGCGTCCTCGGTGAGGGGAAGCTCCCGGGCGACGCACTCCCGCTCGTAAGTCACCGTGTCGTCGGACATGTCCCCCAGGAGCGTCCAGGCGTCAAGCAGGTTATCGATGACGGGGGAGGCGAGGGGCGCGCGACAGGCCCGACAGTGCAGCCGGCGCCCCATCATGTGGGCGGGCAGAGCGAAGTCGGCGCCGCAGTTACAGTGAAGCTTCATGACCGACCCCCACACGAGTTCAGGCAAGCTCATTGTAAGAGCCGCGCCGGCGCCTGCAAGACGCACGCCCGTCGGTCAGGCATCTAGTACTTCCCGTATCTCCGACCGGCTTCCACGAATGCGGCGAGGTTCTCATCGGGGGTATGGTACGGCGCCTGGTCCCCCACTCCCAGGACATACCCTCCCCCCTTCTTGGCGGCCTCCATGCAGCGCAGGACGTCCCGCTCGACGTCGCGGGGCGACCCGCGCAGCATCACCGTGATCGAGTTCACGTTCCCCCGCAGCGAGATGCGCGATCCGAAAAGCCTCTTCACCTCGGCGAGGTCCACGTTCCCCGTCGGGGGGCATTCGAGGGCGTCCATGCCGTCCACCCCGGCCTCCACGAGGATCGGGATCGCCTCCCGTGAGCGTCCGCACATGTGGTACTGGACCGGGACGCCGCAGCGCGCCGCCTCCCCCTTGATCGCCCGCACGAAACCGACCGCGTGCTCGCGAAGCAGCGCCGGCGAGATAACCGACATGGACGTCGTGCTTCCTCCCAGACCGATCGAGTCTGCGATCGCCCGGTAACGCGCGAGGAAATCGGCGATGAGCGCGGCGGCGTACCTCGTGTATGCGGCGAAGAGGTCCTTCATGAGTTCCGGGTGGTCCGCAAGATCGTAGATCGCCTTCTCGGGGCTCCCGCGCAACCCCGACCACCAGTCGATCGGGGTCGAGAGCCACAGCCCGCAGTGCCCCGCGTCCCCGACGTACGCGTGGTCGGAGACGTAGTCCGAGTAGTCCTTGCCCTCGGGATCGGCTAGGAGATCGAGGACCTTCTCCCGGTCGGCCGTCGCGTCCTTCACCGCGCCCTCAAGCGTCGCGATCGACTCCGTGGGCGTGATCCGCAGCACGCTCGAGAGCCCCCCCCTGCGCGTGTGGATCGTCTCCCGGTAGATGACCTCTTCGAGCGTGTCCTTCAGCGTTTCGGTGGTCACCTCCGGATCGCCCGCGGACGGGCCGGGGCCCGAATGCAGAAACACGTCCCCTCCGAAGCCTTTCTCCGTGTCGCAGCGGGCCCGCACGAGGCTGCGCTTCTCGCGCCAGAAGAACTGAATGTAATCGAGGCCCGACTTCCTGACGGGCACCATCTCGCTCGTCCCGAGCGTGACCGGGACCGCGTCGGGCACAGCCGACCGGAGCGCCGCTAAAATGCGCTGCTTCGCAGTCAAGATCGTTCCTTTCCCCAGATACGACGTTGCCCGTGCGGCACGGCATTTTGGCCCACGGGCGCCGCTGCCGTCAAGGTCTGCGGTCCCGCGCCCAAGCCCCGGGCGCACCGGCGCCCTTCCTTGTGCGCCGGAAGGCCCTCGTCTATAATGCGTGCGCACGCGGAAACGGGAAGGAGCGTCCTGTGGAGATCAGCGCGTTTCAGGACCGGATCGCCGCCACCTACCTGCGCAAGGATACGCGCAGGGGCCTGGCGTGGACGTACGCCTGGTTCGTCGAGGAGGTCGGAGAGCTCGGCAAGGCCCTGCGCGAGTCGGACGGGGAGGGCCAAGCCGAAGAGTTCGCCGACGCCTTCGCGTGGCTGTGCGGCTTAGCGAACCTCGCGGGGGTGAGGCTCGAGGAGGCCGTGGCGAGAAAATACGCCGCAGGCTGCCCCGTCTGTCGCCGCATCCCCTGCTCCTGCGAAGAGGAACCCCCCGAGCGGTAAAGGAAAACGCCATGGAAACCGACGGAACAAGCCAAGCCCAAGAGCCGCTGGGAGGACCGACGCCGGGACGTGTCGAGACCCCGCCGGTACAGCGGCTCGTGATCGAGGCCGCTCCGCCCCGCCGCAGGTCGATCTTCTGGCGGATCGTGTCCATCGGCTTTATCGCGTTCATCGTGATCGCGATCGTCGGCAACCTCGCGTACCTCACGGAAGGGATGGGCCCGGGCCCCGTCCTCAACGAGGCGTACATCGAAGGGAAACGCGTCGATCCCGACCGCATCGCCGTCATCGACCTCTCGGGGCCGATCTTCGAATACGGGGGAACCTATCATGGGCCGGTCGAGGTCCTGAGCGAAGCGTTCCGCAAGGCCGCGGCCGATGATCGGGTGCGCACGCTCATCCTCGAGGTCAACAGCCCGGGCGGTGGAGTCACCGCCAGCGACGAGCTCGTCCGGAAGATGGAGGAGTTCCAGCGGGGCGGCCGTAAGGTGGTCGTGCTGATGAAGGACATCGCCGCCTCCGGCGGCTACTACGTCAGCGCCGGAGCGGATTCCATCATCGCCCAGCCGACGACCGTCACGGGGAGTATCGGCGTGATCATCGCGAGCTTCAACTACAAGGGCCTCGCCGACTGGGCCGGCGTGAAGCAGGTCACCTTCAAGAGCGGGGCCGTGAAGGACATCCTCTCCCCCATGCGCGACGTCACCGAGGAGGAAACAAAGCTCATCCAGGAGATCGTGGAGGCCATGTTCCGGCGCTTCAAGGAGGTCGTCATGCGCGGCCGCAAAGGGAAGATGACGGAGGCGGACTTCGAGCAAGTCGCCGACGGACGGATCCTGACCGCCGAGCAGGCGAAGGAACTCCACCTCATCGACGGAATCGGCTACCTGGGGGACGCGATCGCGGAGGCGAAGCGTCTCGCCGGCGCCCCGCAGGCCTCCGTCGTCCGATACTGGCGCAAGCCCGGGCTTGCGGCGATGCTCCTCGCGGCGCGGTCCGAGATGCGCCTCTTTCCGTGGGAGGCCGAGGCGCGGGAGCGTCGGTCCTGGTCCCCCTTCCTGTACATGTGGCTGGGGCCGCAATAACGTCGGGGGGCGAATAATCGCCCGCCGGAAACGTCTACTCTTATAGACGAGCATCGTTCATGGAGTCTGCGAGGCCGAAGGACGAAAAAGCCCTCGTGCGAAGGGTTCGCGCAGGGGACGAAGAGGCCTGCCGCGAGTTCTTTGAACGCTTTCGAGGGTTGGCATACGCGATCGCCATGGGCATCGTCGGAAGGGACGCGGACGCGATGGACGTGGTCCAAGAGGCGTTCCTCAAGGCCTTCCGGAGCATCGGGCGCTTCGAGGGCCGTTCGAGCCTCGGCACCTGGTTCCGCCGGATCGTCACGAACGCTGGGCTCGACGCCCTTCGCGCCCGGCGCGGGAAGGAGATGTTCGAGGCCTCGGAGGAGCTCGAAACGATGGTTCCGCCGCGATCCCGTAATGAGCGCTCCCCCGACGACGAGGCGCAGGGCCGCGAGTTGGCGCGCCTCGTCGAAGAGGCCATGCGCGGGCTTCCCGAGCCGCAGCGCGTCGTGCTCACGCTCGTCACCCAGGCGGGCCTGAGCTATGCCCAGACCGCGCAGTCTCTGGGGGTGCCTGTGGGGACGGTGATGAGCCGCCTCTTCTACGCGCGGCAGGCCCTGCGCGAAGCGCTCCGCGGCAAAGGCTACTTCGAGGAGGAGTCATGAACGCGTGTCCTGACGGGGAGATCCTGAGCGCCTACCTGGACGGCGAGCTTGCGCCCGCCCAGTCCAAGGAGGTCCGCGCTCACATCGACGGGTGCGCCGCATGCTCGAAGGCGACGATGGAATTCCGCGTCGTGACCGAAGGCGTTCGGGCCGCTTACCAGCGCCAGACCGGCGAGGGCGAGTGGCAGGCCGTCTGGAAGCGCCTGCACGAAAAACCCCCGGTCGCCGTCGAAGTCCCTGGACGCGCCTGGCGGATGACGGCCCGCCTCGCCGTTCTCGCCGCCGCCGCGGCCGTCGTGGCGGCGATCGTCCTATGGCCCCGAAGCATCAACGAGACGCCCCCGATCAACCTCGCGATGACCGCGAACGCGAACGGCTTAATCCCCGTCGAGGAAGTGCAAGTCTTCGACGGCTCGACCGCCGTCCTCCTCGACTACCCCGACGAGGGGGTGTCGCTGGTGTGGTTCGTCTCGCCTCAGGCGCCGTCCGGCGGGTAAATTATCCGGCGGTTCCTTGTGGGCCACGGCGGCGCGGGCTATGATAAGGTCAGGCGCGGGGCAGCCTTGGAGGGCTCACCGATGAAAACGACCTCGTTCCTTGTCCTGATCGCGCTGGCGGGCTTTCTCTTCTGCGGCGCCGCCGGCGCCCAAGAGAAAGCCACCGTCCGCGTGCGCGTGGTCGTGGCAAGCAACGAGAGGTCCGAGCCGCCCATCCCCACGGAACTGGCGGACGTCGCCAACGTCCTGCGAAAGCAGCGCTACGCGAGCTACAGGCTCGTGGGAGACAAACGCTACAGGATGGGCGTGGGCGAAGAAGTGACGCAACAACTCACGGACGTCGACCGCCTGGAGCTGGCACTGACGAGCATCGGGAAAGCCGACATCAAGCTGACGGTGGCGCTCTTGCGCTGGGACAAGGACAAGGAAGGTTACAAGACGACGAAGAAGATGCTCGTCACGCTGCGTGCGGGCGAATCTTACGCGCTGTTCGACGACCGGGTCCGCGTGAACGACATGGACACCTTCCTGTTTGTGACCTACGTGCCCGACTGACATCGTCGCCGAAGAGCCCGCGCGCGTCCGCGCCGGTCGCGGACGCGCTTGAGCGCGGGGTGACCCCCGCTATAATTGGACGCCGGCCGACCCCCTGAGACTCCGGCAGGACGACGGAGCTGTTCCGGAAAGGCGTTGCATGAAACAGGGCTTGGGGATTTTTGCGCTCGCGGCGGTCCTGCTCCTGACACGAAGCGCCGCCGGGGCGACCGTCTCCCAGAAGGTGAGCGAGGCGATGTCGGCACTGGAGGTCGGCGATTACGATACCTTCGTCCGGCACGCCACGGGGTTGCTCGCGATCTACCCCACGTTCGAGAGACGCGGAGAGATCGGCCTCCAGATCGTCAAGGCCATGATGTTCCTCAAGCGCTTCGAGGAGGCCCGCCGCTACGCCCGCAGGCTCCTCGAGAGCGACCCTTACAATCCCATGTCGGGGGAGATCCAGCGGGAGCTGCGCCTCCTCGCCGAGGTGGAGAAGCTCCCGGAGGACCTCGTGGCGGGGTATCTCGCCGCCGACAAGATGACCGTCCAACATCGGCTTCAGGCGGCGATCGAGCAGTATCAGGCCGTCGCCGACGACGAGCGCTCCGAGGGGACCGAGCTCGGGCGTCGCGCCCGCTACGAGGCCACCCGCATGGACTACGTGCTGCTGGACCGCGAATACCCGAAGGATGAGACCATCCAGCCCGATGACCTCGTGGACCTTTGGCGCGTGTACCTCGCCGACGCGCGTGACGACGAGGAGGAGTACCTGGGTCTCATCGCCCTTCTGCACGCCTACTCCCGCTACGCCGAGGGAAGGCGCAGGGGCGAGGATGTGATCGCCCGTCCCGTCTTCATAGCCAAGGCGATCGACCTCGCCGAGGAAAACCAGGAGCGCTTCCAGGACCCCGACAAGCGCCTGAGCCTGCGCTACCAGCTCGCCCTTCTCTACAAGAAACGGGGCTTCTACTTCATCCTCCACGACGTGAACCTCACCATCGCCTCCTATCTCAAGGCTCTCGGGATCATCGATGACCTCGTGGCGCAAAACCCGAGGTGGCACCTCCTCACGCAGGCCCTGCGGCACACCGTCGAGATGGAGGTGGCCATGGGACGCTTCGAAAAACTCTACGAGGAGCTTCCCAAGTGGATCGAGAAGTACCCCAAGGACATCGAGATCGGAAAGGCCGTTGAATACTTCGCCCGCTTCTGCGACAGCCAGAAACAGTACGAATACGCCTTCTGCGCCAACCAGCTCATCTGGAAGGACTACCCGTATACCGAGCTCGCCGACAACGCCCTCCAGCGGTACCTTCCGCTCTTGGCGGCGCACAACCGGGGGGAGCTCGAGATCAAGCTGTGTCCCATCCTGTACAACGCGGAGGAGCTCGTCCCCGATGAGGCCGCCCCTCCCACGCCGCAAGGGGCCTCCGCGCAGGCTGAGGTCGAGCCCCTGAAGGAGATGGCGCGCGAGGCCCATGCGAAGCTCGTGAAGCGAATCGGCATCCTCGTTGTCCTCTCGGCCGTCGCCGTGGTCGTCTTCCTCATCACGAAGCGGAAGGGCTGATCGGAAAGGAAAAACCGCGATGTCCCTGCTACCCAGACTCGCATGGATCGCCGTGTTCGTCGCATCGACGACCCTCTTCGCGGAGGAGCCCCCCGCCGAAGCCCAGTCCAAGCCCGCCCCCGCGACCAAACAGCTTCCTCTCCCCGAGGACCTCTACGTCCCGGCCCTCGTGGTCGAGGGGGGCCTCGTCGTCAACTTCGGAGAGGCGGAGAAGGGGGATCTCAAACAGGTGCACTTCGTCCTGCGCAACGACGGCGCCGGCATTCTCAAGCTGGGCACTCCCGTCGCGGACTGCGGCTGCCTCACCCCCCGCCTCAGCGTCACCGACCTCTCCAAGGGGGACAGGGCCGTGATGGAGGTCGGCGTCACGACAAGCATCATCGAGGGGGAAGCCGAGAACAAGCACGTCATCGTTTACAGCAACGATCCCCGCTACCCGAACGGGCTTCAGCTCCAGGTGAATGGACGCGTGGTGAGCACGATCGGCGTGCGCCCCGAACGCGTCGTGTTCGACGGCGTGAAGCTCGACACCGGCGCCTCCGCAGGGATCGAAGTCTACGACCTCCGGGCCTTCGGCCTCGTGCTTCAGGAGGTCGCCACCACGAACACCGCCTTCGCCGTCTCCTTCGAGCCCGCCCAGATCACGGTCCGCGTCAAGGAAAAGGAAGGAGAGAAGGGAGAAGAAAAGGAGACGGAGAAGACCTACCCGGGCTACCGCATCACCGTCAAGCTCACCGACGAGGCCCAGGTCGGGGAGATCGACGAGAGACTGGTCGTGACGACGAACTATCCCCCCCGTGCGCGCTTCGCCCTCCCCATCGTGGGATCCGTCGTCGGCGACTTCTCCTACAAGCCCATGGGGTCGGTCTACCTCGGAAGCGTCCGGGTGGGGAAGACCTCGGGCAAGCGCGCGGTCGTCGTCACCAGCGACATCCCGGACTTCACCGTCAGCCGCGCGGACGCGACCGATCCGGCCCTGGAGTTCCAGATCGAGAAGACCGAGAAGGAAACGCGCGTGTTCCTTACCGCCAAGGGGGAAGGTCGGTCCGGAAGACATCGCGCGGTCATCCGAATCTACAGGGAGGGAAGGGAAAAGCCGATCATCACGCTGCCGGTGTCCTGGCGGGTGCGGGGAGAGGCGCTTGCCCCCGTCGGCCCGCCGGAGCAAGAGCAGGAGCCAACCGAAGAGTAGCGCCCCGGGAGGGACGATTGAAGCGCGCCCGCCCTCTGGTCCTTTATCTGGTGCTCCTCGTCTCGAGCGTCGCAACCCTCGCGGCGGATGAGCCCTCCCGCCTCACGATCCTTTTCACGGGCGAACAGATGGGGCGCCTCGCCCCCTGCGGGTGCACGGAGGACATGGTGGGCGGCCTCCCCCGTCGCTCGACCTTCGTGCGAGAACTGCGCCGGAACACGGGCGGGGAGATCGTCCTCCTCGACAACGGGGGACTCGTCCTGGAGGGGGGCCGTCAGCAGGAGATCAAGTACGAGTACACGCTCCTGGCCCTCGGCGAGATGGGATACAACGCCTGCGCCGTGGGCTTCCGGGACTTCGCCCTGGGTTTGTCCACCCTCAACGCCCAGGCCGTCGGCTCCCCCGTCCCCCTGATCCTGTCGAACGCAAGGCGCCGGGACGGCGGCTTTCCCTTCGAGCGCTCGATCGTGATCGAGCTACCGAGCGGCCGGCGCGTGGCCGTGTTCGCCATCCTGGGGGAAGCCTTCCGCATCGAACTCTCCAGCATGGCGCCCGACCTGGAGCTCTTGGACCCTGTGGCGACGGCGCGCGAACTCGTCGCGGAACTGCGTCCCCGCGCCGACCTCGTCGTGCTCCTCTGCCACGCCGGCGCCGAAGAGGCGAAGCGCATCGCGCGCGAGGCCCCGGGGATCGACGTCGCCGCGAGAGGCTACCTCGAGGAGAAACCCCCCGAGGCCGAGGAGAAGGTCGGCGCGACCGCCGTCGTGGGAACCGGTCTCTATGGGAAATGGGTCGCGCGCCTCGACGTGGACTTCGATCCCTCGGGGGCGGTCCTCGGCACGCGCTACACCCCGACGTTCCTCTCCGGGGACATGCCGGAGGACAAGTCCGTCGCGGAGCTTCTCGCCGACTACCGTCTCCAGGTCTCGGAGGAGGGGCTGATCGATCGCTTTCCCCGGATGGCGATCGGGGACCGTCGCTACCTGGGCTTGAGCGGCTGCGCCCGCTGTCACCTCCCGCAGTTCCGCAAGTGGCGCACGGTGAAACATGAGGAGGCGCTGGCCTCCCTCGAGAAAGAAGGCGCCGACCGGGATCCCGAGTGCGTCGTCTGTCACACCGTCGGTCTCGAGAATGAGGGAGGCTTCCGCAGTCGCGCCCTCACGCCTGATCTGGCGAACGTCGCGTGCGAGGCGTGTCACGGCCCCGGGAGCCGGCACCTCCGTAACGTGCTGGCCCCCTACTCCCGTCCCGACGAATCGAAGTGCCGCACCTGCCACGACCCGGAGAACAGCCCCAAGTTCGAGTTCGACACGTACTATCCGAAGATCGATCACCGCAATGCCGTCCTTCGTCTGAGCAAGTGATCGGGAACGCCGTGGGTGAAGTGACCGCGATCGAAAGGCTGTTGCGCGAGTTCCTGGGGCTTCCCCAGCGGCGCGGGAAGACGGCGGTCACCCACAGCGTCCGGTCTCGCGGTCCCGCGGCCGCGGGATCCCGGTTGAGGCGGGATCGCGGGATCACCCACTTCCGCGTGGACCCGACCACGATCCACGCGCGCCTCCTTCTGGAGAAGTTGGGGATCAACCTCAACGCCGGGGCCTTCTCGGAACTCGGAGACGCATGGCTGGAGATAGCAATGTACGACAAGGCCGTCGAGGCCTACGAGCAGGCGATCGCTCGCGACCCGGGGCGATTCTCCGCGTACTTCAACCGGGGGCTGGCGAACGTGCGCCTCGGAAAGATGGAGGAGGCCCTCGAGGACTTCGGGCGGGCTGCCGGGATCGACCCGGAGCATGCGGCGTCTTTCTCCAACGCGGCCGCGGTACTAGCGAAGCTGGGCCGTCACGAAGAGGGCCTGGAGTACGCCCGGCGCGCCGTCCACCTCGAACACGGAAACGTCGCGGCCCTGGTGAACCTGGCCGCGATCCTCGTCCATCTGGACCTCGCCGGGGAGGCCCTCGAGACGCTCGATCAGGCGCTGGCGATACGCCCGGACGTCGCCAAGGCGTGGTACGACCGCGCTTGCGCCCTGGCGAAGCTCGGACGCTTCGACGAGGCGCGCCTGAGCCTGGCGAAGGCCTCGGGCCTCGACGCGTCCATGACCGCGCGCAGCGAGAAGGACGGCGATCTCTCCTCGCTCGCCCCGCGCCCAGATAACACGGTGATCACAAATGGCGAAGGGAATATCGCGCCGGAAGAGTAAGAGCCTCCGCACGAGTGCGGGCGCCGCCGCCGTGATCCTCTGGCTTGCCCTCTGCGCGAGCGCCGGAGAGATCCGCGTGAGCATCGAGCCGGCGCAGGTCGTCCGTTCCGTGTGCGCCATCGACCGCTCCCCCGGCGGCTGGCCCAAGCCCAGGTACCCCGCCGTCCGTGACGAAGGCGCGTGGATCGTCCGCGGGCTCGCCGACGGCTTCTACGACCTCCTGATCGAGACCGACGGCGGGAAGATCGAGGGCGCCAATCTCAAGCTCGTGAACGAACTCGGCGAGGTGGAGCTCCCCGGCGAGGCCGCGCCCCCCCTTACGCAGAAGGATGAGGAGGCGATCCGGGAATACGCGGGCGCGATGAATATCTGGGAGAACAAGCGCCGCATCCTCGCCCTCGCCGGCCACCACCAGTGGGCGCGCCTGCTGATCGAGAAGCTCATGACGGAACAGACGAGTCTCGTCACGAGCGAGCCGGTGGTCTTCTGGCGCGTGGAGGTGTGGGACTTCGAGAACCGCTATGGCGGATGGGTGCGTCGGCGCGGCTACGTCGTCCTCGAGCGCGAGCAGCTCACCATCGACGCGTGGAAGAAGCTGCGCGTCCGCTTCGATCCCGTTCTGGGGGGAATCCGCGTCCGAGGGGGCGTGCCCGCGACGGTCTCCTACAACGTCGGCGAGGGCTGGCCCGAGGACGACTGGGAACGGTGAAACAACCTTCTGCGCCGCCTCACCACTCGCCGAGCTCCCCGGCGATCTCCTCCACGAGATCTTTGAAGGTTACGATCCCCATCGGTCGTCCGTCGCGCGTGACGGCCGCCAGCAGGGCCGAGCGCTCCCGCATGAGCTGGAGCACGTCCAGCACGGTCGCCGTGTGCGGCACCGCGACCAGGGGGCGGACGTGCGCGTCGGGCCCGCCGCCCGCGTCAGCCCCAAGGGCGAGATCGATCACGTTCACGACCCCCACGATGTTCGCGGGCTCCCCCTCGTAGACCGGGAACCGCGTGAAGGGGAAGCCCCTGGCCGCCGTCAGGACCTCCGACGGGGCGAGCGTCCTCGGGAACGACGCAACCCTGTCCAGGGGGATCATCGCATGGTCGACCGAGAGCTTCGAAAGCTTCATGATGTTGAAGGCGAGGGTCGTCTGGTAGTCGGAAAGGTGCCCGATGCTCTTGCTCTCCGACAGGAGATAGGTGAGGTACGCCGGCGTGAGGAAGAAGGCGTTCGCGCTCTCGGGCTTTCCCCCGAGCGCCGCCTGCCAGAACCGGCTGATAAACCGCACCATCACCACCGCCGGATAGAACAGCACCCCCGATACGCGGATCGGGGCGATCAGCCGGTAAAAAAGGACGTCCGCGCCGCGCGCGAACAGGTTCTTCGGGGCCGCGTCGCAGAACACATAGATCACCGGCGCCAGGATCAGCGTCGCGTAGAGCTCCGTGTGCGACGGCAGGCGCGCCCTGAGCGTCTCCGTCAGAAGCGCCGTCGCCAGGAAGATGCACAGGTTCTGCCCGATGAGGGTCATCGCGATCACGTCGGACGGCTTCTCGAGGATCCGATGCACGGCCCTGGCGCGCGAGTCCTCCCTTGAGACGAGCATCGTGAGGCGCAGCCGGCTCAGCGTATACGCCCCCGTCTCCACGCCTCCGTAGAAACCGGCGAGAGCCAACAGCGCCACGAGCAGTAGGAAGATGCCGATTCCCATTTATTCCGGCTCCTCCCCGTCCGCCGACCGGGGGAGCCTTTCGGCAACCACGCGCTCGATCCGGCGTCCGCTCATCCGCGTCACCGTGAGCCGGAAATCCCCCAAGCGCACCTGGTCCCCCGTCTCGGGCACGCGCCCGAGGAGATAAAGCACCAGCCCCGCGAGCGTCGAGAAGTCCCCTTCCTCCACCGGCGCCCTGAGCACGTCCTCGAGATCGCGCGCCGGAAGACGCCCCGCAAGGCTCCAGGAGTCGGGCGAAAGCTGCACCGCGTCCTCCTCGCTCCTCTCATACTCGTGTCGAATCGTCCCCACGATCCGCTCGACGAGGCGCTCCACCGTGATAACCCCCTCAGTCCCCCCGTGCTCGTCGATCACGATCGCCACGGACTGCTTGCCCTCCCGCAGCTCCCGCAGGAGCGCGTCCAGCGGACGCGTCTCCGGCACGTACGGGACCTTCCGCACGAGCTCCGACAGCGGCTTCTCCGGAAAGAGCAGCGCCTCCTTCGCCCGCAGGATCCCAAGGGAATTGTCCCGGTAGCTCCGGTACGCCAGGACGAACTTGCACCGCTCCCGCCGGATGAGCGCCACGAGCTCCTCCCGGACGCCCTCGATGTCGAAGAGCGGCACCTCCACCCGAGCCGTCATGATCTCCCGCACCTCGGTGTCCGCGAGGTCCATCACCTCCGCCATCATCGACATCTGGTCCGCCCGCAGCACGCCCTGGCGGTGTCCCAGGTCGAGCACCCCCCGCAGCTCCTCGTCCGTCAGGTGCTCGAGGAGGACCCTCCGTCGCCAAGCGAGATGCGTGATCGCGTCAACGATCTTCCCGAGGACGCCCCGGATGGGCGTGAGCCCCACGTAGATGAGATAGATCGGCCAGGCCGCCAGCAGCGCGATGCGCCGCGGAAAATGCACCGCGATCGCCTTCGGGCTCACCTCCCCGCAAACCACCACGCACGCGAGCCCCGCAAGCGCCGCCAGCGGCGCGAGCGTCCGATGCCCCAGCCGGTAAAGCTCGAGGGACACCAGCACGCTCATCGAATAGAAGAGGATATTCACGATCATGTTGCCCAACAGGATCGTGATGAGAAGTTCCCTGCGATGGTCGAGGAGGTACCCCGCCAGCCGCTCGAGCCGGTTAGTGGATCCGCGCATCTGCTCCTGGACCGGGCCGCGCAGCGAGAAAAGCGCGGTCTCGGACCCCGAGAAGAGCGCCGACAGGGCGAGCAGCGCCGCCATGATCGGCAAGTGCAGAAGGATGAACATCACCGCAGCCCCCCAGGCGGGAGAACCGGCTCCCTCCCCGTCCCCCGTTCCGGGGGCTCAGCAGCCTCCCCGCTGCGCTCCGCCGATCCCATGCTGGAAGAAGACGCCCTCTCCATGTGCCCTTTCCAGCATAAGGCGCCGTCGTCGGGAGTCAAGGGAAACGCCCCCCGCGCGCGTCGTTCCCCATCAGGTCCATCCGCAGGCGTACCCCTCTTCGTACATCGCGACGACGTTCTCGGCGGGGCCGACGGCCTGAATATTGTGGCACGGGGCGAGGATGTATCCGCCCCCCGCGCCGAGGATTCGGATGTTCTCTCGCACCTCGCGGCGCACCTCGTCCTGCGTGCCGAACGGGATCGTGTGCTGATTATCGACGCCGCCGTGGAAGATGACCTTGTCCCCGAAGTCGCGTTTGAGGGCCTGGCGCTCCATCCCTTCGCAGCGCCACTGGACGGGATTGAGGACGTCGATCCCGATCGCGATCATGTCGGGCACGATCTTCCGGACCGCCCCGTCGCTGTGATAGAAGACGCGCGCCCCCGCGGAATGCGCCAGCTCGTTCATCCGCTTCATCCCGGGAAGGAAGAAGGTACGAATCGCCTCGGGCGAGAAAAGGAGGTCCGTCTGCGACCCCATGTCCTCCGCGACGTACGAGATGAGCACCCTCCCGGGGATCGCCTCATAGATCCGGCGAGTGTTCTCATAGGCGAAGTCGAAGAGCTTTCCGAGGCAGTGGCGGACGATCTCGGGCACCGTCACCAGGTCCATCATCCCCAGCTCCAGGCCCCGCAACTCGCAGTAGACAAGAAACGGCTCCGACCCCCCGGCCTGGACCGGACGGTGCTCCTGCCCCCGGATCTCCTCCGCGAGGTGGGAGTAGTCGTACCAGTCCGTCGACGGCCACCGGTAGTTCGCGTCGATCTCCTCGATCGACGAGCAGGACGCCAGCGGATGAGAGACGATCTCCTCGTAGACCCCCGTCTCGTAACGGACCCGTCGCACCCGACACCCCCACTGGTTCGTCCCCGGCGGACGGGGCGGACCGACGTACCGCGGAGACACCGTGAGGGGCCTATCGATGTGAAGCTTGGCGTGCGCCTCCTCGATCGTGTTCACCCGGAGGTGCCTCATCAGCTTCTCGTCGGCCTCGGGCGTAGCCCAGTAGTCCATTGGCACACGGTCCGGCTTGCGCCGATCCAGCACCGCTTCCCATCGCTCCCTCGCCGTCATGCTCTCCTTCGGCATCGCGCGATCCTCCAACGCAAAGAGGATCCTATTGTACAGATTCGCCCGCCGGCGAGAAGCCGCGATTGCGCCCGAGTCGTCCCCGGCTAAAATGGTCCCGGTCGAAAGATCGGCGAAGCTCCTGCCCTTTCCCGGAAGCGAGGTGATCATGCGAGCCCGTTGCATCCAAGACCTCACCGTCGGCGAGGTCGTCGTGGATTTTTTCCTCGTGCGCGAAAAGACCCTCAGCCTCACGCGCGCGGGGAAGGCCTACCTCACCCTTGACCTCCAGGACGCCTCCGGCCGGATCGACGCCAAGGTCTGGGACAACGCCCAGGAGCTCAACGACCAGTTCGGCAAGGGCGACGTCGTCAAGGCGCAGGGGATCGTCGAGACCTTCCAAGGCGAGCGACAGCTCAACGTGAAGCAGCTCCGCAAGGCCCGCGATGACGACCCCTTCGACCTCGCCGACCTCCTCCCCCACACCCCGAGGGACGTAGCGCAGCTCTGGCAGACCATCGAGGCCTTCATCGGCTCCATCGAAAACGAGTGGCTGGCGAAGCTCTTGGCCGCCTTCTTCGACGACGCGGGCTTCCGCGAGGCCTTCAAGCGCTCCGTCGCCGCCCGCGATGTCCACCACGCCTACATCGGCGGCTTGCTCGAGCACGTCGTCTCCGTCGCGGAAGTCTGCGACTTCTTCGCCGAACACTACGCCGCCGACCGCGACCTCCTCATCACCGGCGCGATCCTGCACGACATCGGAAAAGTCGAGGAGCTGGACTCCGTCCGCGAGTTCAACTACACCGTCCCCGGCGGCATGCTGGGACACATCATCCTGGGCATCCGCATGGTCTCGGAGCGGATCGCCCGCATCGAAGGGTTCCCGCAGGAGCTCGCGCTCCTCATCGAACACATGGTTCTCTCCCACCAAGGGCTCCCCGAATGGGGCTCTCCCATCCCCCCGAAGACGCGCGAGGCGCTCCTCCTCCATTACGCCGACGACGCGGACTCCAAACACTGGATCGCCGCCAACGCCCTCTCCCGCGCGAGCGGGACTGACGACCCCTTCACCGCCTGGGTCCGATACGTGGGCCATAGCTTCTATCGGGGAAAGGAAGCGACCGGGGAGAACGCCGGGGACGAGACGCCGCCGGCGGACTGACGGGGCTCCCCATCAACGCGCCAGCAGCAGGTACCCGAAGTCCCCGGTGTCCTGGCAATCGTCCTCGTCGCCGGCCCAGATGAGCTGTGCCTTGCGCATCCCGTCGTCGCAGTCGTCGACGGCGACGTCGAACCCGATGAGCGTCCCCTCCGTAAGCTCGAGGTCCGCCAGCGCCGACACGTCGATCCCCACCTCCACCGCGTACCCCTCCGCCGTTTTCTGCGACGCATACTCCACGTTCTGCGCCGTGAGAGTCGCTCCACCCGTCGGGTTGATCTCGACCGTCTTCTCCGAGCGCTCGTCCATCACGGGCGGCAAAACCACCTGGTACGCATTCGGTCCGTACCTCCGGTCCGTGCGGTCCGCAAGGTTCGTATTGAAGAAAAGTTCAACGCAATCGTCAAGGTAGGTCCGATTGCGCTGGACGAGCTTGTCGTCCGTCACCTCGACCGCGAGGTACAGCTTTCCCAGCGTCCACCCGGCGCGCACCCGCGCCGACGAATCCTCGAGCCCCCGCCAATCCGCGGTGCCGAAGAGCTTCGCCTGCTCCGCCGTGTCGATTCGCGCCGGCGCCATTCCGTGCCATTCATCCAGCCGTCCGTCGATCGTCGGCGGAGCGTCGAACGCATGCGCAACGAGAAGTGGAAATCGCAGCGTGATCTCCCGCGTCTCGCCCCCGTGCTCCACTTCGACCGCCAGCGCGTACAGTCCGGGCTCGTCCGGCAGCTTCCGGATGGGGATGTCGAACTTCCCCTCGGACCTCGGACCCGCCGCTAGGGCCACCGCGTCCCCCAGCTCCCACGCCCCCGAGAGCGCCCTTGCCCGCGCGGAGGCCTGATACTCGGCGCTCCCGTGGTTTGCCACCCGCAGCCGCACCGTGCACCTTCCTCCGGCCGCTGCGATCTCCGCGGAGAGATCGCTCTGCGCCCCCGCGCGAAGGATCTCCGAAAGCGCCTTCGCCGAAAGTCCCTCCGCGACAAGAAACACTGGCTCCTCGCTGAACGTCATCGTAAGCCCGGCGGTCCCTTCGGCGGAAGCAAGCTCGTTTCCCTGGAAATCGAGCACCCGCACTTTGCCGGCAGGCGCGTTGAAGCCCCTCCCGTGCCGCGCTCCCGGCGCCGTCCACAGACACGCGATCGTCTCCCCCCCACGCTCGAAGAGGTGCCCCCGCAGCGATCTGCCCAGATCCACCGTCTCCGCGAAGCGCGTACCGTCCAGAAGATGCGCGTAGACCCCCTGCGTCACGTGCAGCGGCCCGACGGCGTTGTCATACTCGAAATCCGAATACGATATCGTCAGCGCCGCCGTCCGCGAGGGCCAGTTCATGTAGTAGAACCGCCGCGAGACCCCGCACGATCGCTCCGTGACGTACATCTTGAGATCGTCCACCGCAGCCTGGTACGCCTCGATCTGCTGTCCCCCGTAGTCGGCGTTGCGGCGGACGGTGCTGTCCACGAGATAGGGCTTCTCCCGTCGATACCACGCCCGGATCGGCTTGCCGAGGGAGTTCTCCTCGCAAACCCACACGGGGCGCTCGACGCCGTCCGAGCGTCCGAGCTCAACGAACCTGCGGATCGTCTCCGGGCCCACCGCGTTGAAATAGTGGAGCGTGCATACGTCCAGGAGCGGCAGCAATCCGCGTTTGAGGATCTCCTGGAACCCCTGTTCGTGCGAGGGGAAGAAATCGCAACCGGTGAGCTTCGCCTCCGGGTCGGCCTTGCGCATCGCCCGCTGCGCCCGCTGCAGGAGATCAACGACCCCGTCCGCCGCGCTCCCAGTGGCCCCGCCGATCTCGTTGAAGAACCCCCAATAGTGGATGAGGTCCTTGTAATGGTTCACCGCCTCGAAGCAGTAGCCCTCGAAGCCTTCGGGTGAGATGAAGAACGTGTCCTTGCGCGCCGCGTCGTAGAACCAGAGCCGGCTCCCCCACTCCTGGTACGAATACGTGTGCAGCGTCCCGAGGAGCCCGAACCCCATGTCGAGGGCGACCTTCATCTTGTCGTCGTCCCAGACCCAGCGGCCCTTCTCGATCTCGACGTACTCCCATCGCGTATTGGGAAGCGTGTCGTGCAGGCGGATCCACCGCATCCCGTACCGCCTCGTCACCCGCATGAGCGCCGGCTCGAGCGAGATGTGACAGCCCATGCTCGACTCGTCGAGCGCCACATCGTCCCTCGGCGGCGGCACGATCCCCCCGATCATCTCCTCGCCCAACCGCCCGTCGCGGTCGAGCACCTCCATGCGGAAAACCCCCGTGAACGCCTTGTCGGGGCGCACCATGCGCTCCGTCACCCCCGCTGGAAGCGCGTCGACCGATTCCCGTCGCGACCAGATCTCCTCGTCGCGGATGTTCACGATGCGCACGGTATACGTGAAGTCCCGGATTTCGCTCCCCTCGTTGGCGATGAGAAGCGTCGTCTCGAACGGCTCCGTCGTAAGGAAGAGATTCCCCTCCTGCGTCGTGGAGAGCCCGAAGGCGACGGCCTCGCCCGGTTGAAACTCCCCCGCCGACTCCCCCTCCTCAAGCTGAAGCGCGTCCAGCCACACCGAGCCCGGCTTCACCGACCAGACGTCAACGCTCACGAAATACGAATCATGCGGCATCGGCGGCGCCTCAAAACTCACCTCCCCGCGCTGCCATTCGCCTGTAGACGCCAGCCTGGCGGAAGCGATCGGCTCCCCGGAGTCGGGCACTTCGCACCCAAAGACGCTGATCTTCACGTTCGGCCCTTCAGGACCGCTCGTCTTCGCGTACGCCGAGAAGGTGTATGTCCTCCCGGGCGCAAGCCGCACGAGAGAGGAAAGAACCGTGTTGCGCAACCGTCCGCCCGGGGCGTGGATGCGATCCTCGAAGCACGGGAGGTCCAGCCTCACGGAGCGCACCCCGTGATAGGCGATCTCGGAATCCACGGGCGCGCGGAAGTCGCGCTGTTCCACCACCCTCCATCCCCCCCGCAGCCCCGCCTCGAAGCTCGCGTTTGTAAGCAGGTTCCCCGTCCTGCGTTCCCCCTCCTCGGGCGCCTGGCGCTCCGACGCCCGCCCCGGCTTCTCCCGCTCGCTGGTTCTCGCGATCGTCACGTCGTCGATGACCATCCATCCTTCGCGCTGGGCCGCGAGCTGGATGTCGATCGTGCTGCGCTCGACCTTCTCCCGCTCGTAGTCCGCCGGCGCAGTGAAGAGGAAACTCCCCTTCGCCCACTCCGCGGAAGGGGGGATGATCTCATGAAAGATGTTCCCGGCCCAGTCCGCACCGAGGTCCCGGAACGGACGAAACTCTTCGGGGAACGGCTGCTTGCGCAGGTCGGTCATCTTCCCGTCGTTCCAGGCGTTGAGGATGATCGGCACGTTGGACCGGTACCACATGGTGAAGCGGTACCGTTCCCCCTTCTTGAGCCTGAGTCTGCCGTCTCCCCAACCCGGATACATGAGCCCCGTCTGAGGCGTCCCGCCGACGTTCTCGACCCGCGCGGACTGCTTCCCCTTCGACCCCGGCCTCGTTTCCGCCGACGCGCTCCACAGTCGTCCCGAGCCAACCTGGCTATTAAGCGGCCACCAGCCCGGCGGGAGAAGGTTCACGCGGTCCCCCTCCCTGCGGTGGTCCCCCATCTGGGGCGCAATCCTGATAAGGACTTCGTCCGTGAAGGGCGCCTCGAAGGTCTCCTCGAAAACGGCGCCCGGACGCTGCTCCGCACGCAAGTCGCCGGCCGCCCCAAGAAAAACCGCCGCTGCAAGAAAGAGGATCCCACGTCTCATGCAATACCCTCCCGGAAAGACACCCTCAGGGGATGACGTTCGGATTATGCCCCGGCTTCCCGCCGGACGCAACATGGCCGGAGCAAGACGTTTCTGTCATGAACAGGGGGGGCTCGGCCGCCCGGGGGTTGAGGGTGGGCGGGCGGCCGAGTTGGTGGTCCGCCTCAACTCTCCTGGGAGGTTCCCTCGTCCGCGGGCTTGTCTTCCTTCTCCTGCGTCGTCTCGGAAGACGCGCTCTCGCCCTCCGCGTCGAAGCCCGCCGCTTCAGGCTTCTCCTCTTCCTCCTCCTCGATGAACACCTCGGTCATCTCCGTCCCGTCCACGTCTTTCCGGAGGAGGAAGTACACCATGGTGCGCAGCGAGAAGACCAGGCTAAAGACGAACGCGGCGAAGAGCGCCGTGTAGAGGTACAACCCGATGGACATCACGTACTTGGCCCAGCTCTGATGCCAGCTGAGCGGTTCCTTCGGCCCGATGTCCGGCAGCCCCAGCGATCCCAGCACCCTCTCCGCACACGTCGCCACCCACTCCCCGGGCGCCGACGCGTAGTAGAGGATCTTCTGCCCGAATCGTAGAATGTCGTTACGCCCGAACTCCTGCGCGTACCCCAGCGCGTGTGAGACGTTGCTGTAGACGTGCGGCCAGACCTGCTCGATCTGACTCGGCAGTCCCGGCCCGGCCCGCTCCATCACCCTCACCGACGTGCGGAAGAAGAGCGAGACGAAGACGATGCACGCCAGCGCGTACAAGACCACCACCAGGTTGTACCAGATGTACTTCCACGGGCGACTGAATACGTACGAGTACGCTCGCGAAAGGGCGTCGAAACTGTCCGACCCCTCCGCCGAGATCGTCGGCCACATGAGCTGGAACCCGAACACGAGCCCGATGAGGACCAGCGTGATGATAAAGCCCGCGAGGATCACCAGCGGAAAGATGATGAGGATGAGGAGCACCGTCCCCAGGACCGGGATCGAACTCACGATCATCCCGATCCAGATGAGGAGCGCAAGGAACGCGATGAACGCGACCGCCAGCACCGGTGCGAGGATGTACTCCTTGTACTTCCGGCAGGCGAACCGGAACGCTTCCGAGAGCCCGATGCGGTCGTCGGTTGCGATCTCGACCGCCGCGATGCGCGTGATAGCCCCCCCAAAGAGCGACCAGATCGCCAGCACGAAGATAACCGCGATCCCCAGCTTCACCGCGTCCTTCACCGCGCCGCTCTTGGCCGAGCCGTACGCCAACACCGCCGTCACCACCAGGATCGCCAGCGCCAGCAGGAAAAACACCGCCGTCTTGCGCGGGCTCACGGGCTTCGACGCCCGATTCAGCATGTTGAAGAGCGCGTAGAGCAGCGCCAACGCCACAAGGACCCCGAAGATCCCCGTCACCAGCGGGACCGGCACGCTGTTCACGATCACGTGTACGAGCACCGTGAGCGCGATCCCCGCGAAGGCAAGCACGATCTTCCATAGGTCGAAGGCGAGCTTGAAACCGCCGAAGATGTCCTTCCAGTTCTGCTTGAGTTCCCTCATCCCCTTCTCCTTTCTCCCTTCTTGCGACCGTCCGTCATCCCGCCTCTGGGATGCGGCGGATCGTCGTTCGAAATTCGGTATCGCCCCTCCAGCCAGTTATCTTAAGTCTATAAGACGACACCGCCGACTGCAAAAGGGAAAATCGGGATTTTCAGACACTCCTTTTCGGCAGATCGGACGCGAATGCCCCGTCCATTTGCCGTCAGTCCTTCTTCCCGCCCTCCGCGGGGCCCGTCTTTGCTCCTTCCGTTTTCGACGCGGGCGTGGAGGCCGCCTCCTTCTCCCCCTTCTGCCTCTGCGTGTACTCCTTGCTGCGGTAATCGGTCTGGTAAAACCCCGATCCCTTGAAGATCACCGCCCCGCCCGTCCCGATAAGCCGCCGCACGGACCGCCGCCCGCATTTCGGGCACGTGCGCACAGGACGTTCCGTCATCGACTGGAAACGCTCGAACGCGTGTCCGCATTGACCGCATTCATATTCGTACGTGGGCATTTCAACACCTCATGATATCGCGCCGTTCATCCCGCGAAAAGGTCGTCCGCGCTCCCCCTACTTCTTCTCGACGCCCTCGCCGACGTCCCCTTCCCTCGGAGCCTTCGATACCTTCACCTTCGCCGCCCGAAGGAGCCTCCCGTGCAGCGTGAAGCCGGGCTCGATCTCCTCCATCACCGTGTGATCCGGGACCGCGTCCGTCACCTCGACGACCACCGCCTCATGCCGGGTCGGATCGAACGGCCCCCGTTGAACGCGCATCGCCTCCACCCCGAAGGACCCCAGCACCTTGTCCATCTGGTCGCGCACCAGCTTCACGCCGGCCCGCAGCGCCTCGACATCGCCGCCCCCGTCCTGCGCCGCCGACAGCGTCCGGTCCAAGTCGTCCCGAATCCGCAGGACCTCCCGGGCAAAGGATGCGATCCCGAACCCCCGGACCTCCTCCATCTCCCGCGCCATGCGCTTGCGATAGTTCTCGAGGTCCGCCCGCGCGCGCAGGAACCGGTCGTAGACCTGGTCGCGCTCCGCGGCCGCGGCCCGCAGTCTCTCCAGCTCCTCCCGTCCGATCTCTTCCGTCGCCGGGAGAGCTTCCGCTTCCCCCGCCTCCGCCGCAACAGGGACCTCGGCTGCCGAAGGCGCCTCGCCTCCCGGCGACGCCTGCTCACGGGGCGTTTCCTCCCCGGCGTCTTCCTCTTTGTTTTTCGGTTTCCTTCCGATCATCCTGCCTTAGCCCTTCTCCTCTTCGCGTGAAGTGAAGTACTTCCGCACGGCGTCCAGGAACGACTTCCTCTTCGGATGAGGCGCTCCCTCCTCCGTCGCCGCATATTGCCGCAGGATCTCCTTCTGCCGCGCCGACAGCTTCGTCGGGACCTCCACCGTGAACACGACGATCTCGTCCCCGCGCCGCCGCGACCGCAGCACGGGCATCCCCATCTCCGCGAGACGCATCACGTCCCCGGGCTGCACCCCCCCCTTGACCGTCACCTTCTTCGCCCCGTGGAGCGTCGGCACCTCGACCTCCGTCCCCAGTGCCGCCTGCGTGAACGTCAACGGCACCTGCACGAGGACGTCCCCCCCGCGCCTCTCAAAGAGCGGATGCTCCCGGACCGTGATGTCCACGTAGAGGTCTCCTCGATGTCGTCCCCCCTCCCCCGGTTCCCCCTCCCCGGAGAGGCGCAGCCGCATTCCGTCCTCCACCCCCACCGGGATTTCCACCGCGATCTCCCGGCGCTCCGGCGACATCCCCGTCCCGTCGCACCGGGGACACGGGTCCGCTATGACTTCGCCCCTTCCGCGGCACGTCGGACACGACGTCGTGATCGCGAAGAACCCCTGCGAGCGCGAGACCTGTCCCCTCCCGCCGCAAGTCCTGCACCGCGTCGCGTGCGTGCCCTTGCGCGCCCCGGTGGCGTCGCATTCCGCGCAGGACTCCCGCCGCCGAATCTCGATCGTCCTCCGGAGCCCCTTGGCCGCCTCTTCGAGGTCGATCGCCACCGTGCATCGCAGGCTCGCCCCTTTCCGCGTCCGTCCCGCGGACGCGGGACCGAAGAGGTCCCCGAAGAGCCCTCCCCCGAAGATGTCCCCGAACGCCGAGAAGATATCGTCGAAGCTCGTAAACTCGTGCACCCGCCCCCGCACCCCCTCGTGTCCGAAGCGGTCGTATCGCGCCCGCGTCTCCTGGTTCGAGAGGACCTCATACGCCTCCGCCGCCTCCTTGAATTTCCTTTCCGCGTCGGGGTCCTTCTTGTTCCGGTCGGGATGGTACTGAAACGCGAGCTTGCGGAAGGCCCGCTTGACCTCGTCCGCGTCCGCGTCCCGGGAGACGCCGAGGACCTCATAGTAATCGCGTTCTGTCGTCATCCAGGCCATCCCGCGACCGGACCTTAGAGCCTATCTGAATACCAGGGTCGCGCGCGTTGGGAGCGCCGAGAGGTCGGATGCAAGGCGCGACGACGCAGGTGTATCAGAGGAGAGATACGCTGAGGAGTTGCAACGCCGCAGACGACCTCTCGCCGCCCCAACCCTCCGGGCCGCGGGCGGTTGCATCGCATGCCTGCGTCGCTCGTCGTCGTCGTGTCTATCCTTTGACACGGCTGCCTCCTCGCTCCTTGTCCTGCTCGTCCCGCGACTGCGGGACCTCGCGGCGCACACGGCCCTGGTATTCGGATAGGCTCTTATCCTCGAGGAAGCGCGACGGCGGGTCGAACTCCTCGGCCCGCCGTCGCGAACACCGACAATCCGCCGTGCGCCTGATTGTAGCGCCGGAGGGAAGCTCCCTCAAGCGCGGGCGCGCCGGCGCAAGCTTACGCGATGCTCCCGGCGACCTCCTCTTCCTCTTCCTTGAGTTCCGTGACCAGCGTCTCCGTCGTCAGCATCAGCCCCGCCACGGAGGCCGCGTTCTGAAGCGCCGTCCGCACCACCTTCGTCGGATCGACGATCCCGGCCTTGAACATGTCCACGAACTCCCCCGTCGTCGCGTCGAAGCCGACGTTCGTGGGTTTCTTGAGGGCCTGGGCCAGGATCACGGGGCCGTCCGCGCCCGAGTTCCGCGCGATCTGCCGCAACGGCTCCTGGATCGCCCGCGCGATGATGTCCACGCCGATCTTCTCGTCCCCGCGGGCCTTCTTGCGCGCGGCGTCCAGCGCCGCGCAGGTCCGCAGGAGCGCGATCCCGCCCCCGGGCACGATCCCTTCCTCGGCCGCCGCCCGGGTCGCATGGAGCGCGTCCTCCACCCTGCCCTTCTTCTGCTTCATCTCCGCCTCGGTGTTCGCCCCGACAGAGAGGATCGCCACCCCGCCGGAGAGCTTCGCCAAGCGCTCCTGGAGCTTCTCGCGATCGTAGTCGCTCGTCGTCTGCTCGATCTGATTCTTGATCTGCGCGATGCGGTCTTGGACCGCCTGCTTCTTCCCGCCCCCCTTCACGATCGTCGTGTTGTCCTTGTCCACCGTGATCGCCTCGGCCGACCCGAGCACGTCCATGGAGATGTTCTCGAGCTTGACGCCGAGATCCTCGCTGACGACCTCGCCGCCCGTCATGATGGCGATGTCCTGGAGCATCGCTTTGCGGCGGTCCCCGAAGCCGGGCGCCTTCACCGCGCACGTCACGAGCACCCCCCGCAGCTTGTTCACCACGAGTGTCGCCAGCGCCTCGCCCTCGACCTCCTCCGCGATGATGAGGAGCGGCCTCCCGCTCTGCGCCACCTTCTCCAGCAACGGCAGGAGCTCCCGAACGTTGGAGATCTTCTTCTCATGGATGAGGATGTACGCCTTCTCGAGCGTCGCCTCCATCTTCTCCGGCACCGTCACGAAGTAGGGCGAGATGTATCCCTTGTCGAACCGCAGGCCGTCCACCACATCGAGGGTGGTCTCCACGGCCTTCCCCTCTTCGACCGTGATCACGCCGTCCTTGCCCACCTTGTCCATCGCGTCGGCAAGCAAGTTCCCGATCACCGTGTCGCTGTTCGCGCTGATGGTCGCCACCTGCGCGATCTCTTCCTTGCGCTTCACCGCGCGCGACAGCTTCGCAAGCTCCTCCGTCACCGTCTGGACCGCTAGCTCGATCCCGCGCTTCACCTCCATGGGGTTGGCGCCCGCGGTGACGTTCTTGAGCCCCTCGTTGTAGATCGCCTCGGCGAGGATGGTCGCGGTTGTGGTCCCGTCTCCGGCGACGTTCGAGGTCTTCGTCGCCACCTCGTTCACCATCTTCGCCCCCATGTTCTCGAAGGGATCGTCCAGCTCCACCTCCTTCGAGACCGTCACCCCGTCCTTCGTCACCATCGGACCACCGAAGCTCTTCTCGATGATCACGTTCATCCCGGTCGGCCCGAGCGTCACCCGCACCGCGTCGGCGAGACGACGGATCCCCGCCTGGACCTTCCGACGGGCCTCGTCGGAATACATGAGCTGCTTGGCCATCGTCCACACCTCCTACTTTTTCTTCTCCGGCTGTACTTTAGCGAGCACCTCGGACTCCCGCAGGATGACGTAGTCCTCGTCGTCGATCTTGATCTCCGTCCCCCCGTACTTCCCGTAGAGGATCTCGTCCCCCTTGCTCACCGACATCTCGACGCGCTTCCCCGACTCCAGAACCTTTCCCGGACCCGTCGCGATCACTTTGCCGCGCTGCGGCTTCTCCTTAGCCGTGTCCGGCAGCACGATCCCGCCCGCCGTCTTCTCCTCCGCCTCCAGAGGCTTCACCAACACCCGATCATCCAAAGGTCGGACTGCCATCTCTGTCACCTCCTTGACAAGGACTCTCCTTGATCTCGTCTCACATCATCCCCCCAGGCATTCCCCCGGGCATCCCGCCGGGCATCCCGCCGGGCATGTGGCCGTGGCCCCCGGGCGGACCCATCTTCTCCTTCTTCTCCGGGATCTCGCTCACCAGACAGTCGGTCGTGAGGAGCAGTCCCGCAACGCTCGTCGCGTTCGCCAGCGCCGTCCGCACCACCTTCGTCGGATCGATCACGCCCGCCTCATAGAGGTCCGTGCATTTCCCCTGGAGCACGTCGTACCCGAACGCGCCCTTCCCCGCCTCCACCTCGTCCTGGATCACCGACCCTTCCGCGCCGGCGTTCTCCACGATCTGACGCAGAGGCATCACCAGCGCCCGCTTCAGGATCTGCACCCCGATCTCTTCGTCGCCCTCGGACTTCACATCGTCAAGCGCCTTCCGCGCGCGCACGAGCGCAACCCCGCCCCCGGGAAGGATCCCCTCTTCCACCGCCGCCCGGGTCGCGTGCAGCGCGTCCTCGAACCGCGCCTTCTTCTCCTTCATCTCGGTCTCGGTCGCCGCCCCTACGTTGATCTGCGCCACCCCGCCCGACAACTTCGCCAAGCGCTCCTGCAGCTTCTCCCGGTCGTAGTCGCTCGTCGTTTTCTCGATCTCGCTGCGGATCTGGTTCACCCGCCCCGTGATCGCCTGCGTCGAGCCCGACCCCTCGATGATCGTCGTGTTCTCGGCGCCCACCACCACCTTCTTCGCCCGTCCCAGCGTGCGCAGCTCCACCGCCTCCAGCTTCACGCCGAGGTCCTTGAAGATCGGCTCCCCTCCCGCGAGGATCGCGACATCCTGGAGCATCGCCTTGCGGCGGTCGCCGTACCCCGGCGCCTTCACCGCGCAGCACGGCAGGATCCCCCGCAGCTTGTTCACGACGAGGGTCGCCAGCGCCTCCCCTTCCACGTCCTCCGCCATCACGAGACGCGGCCGCCCGCTCTTCGAGATCCTCTCCAAGAGCGGGATGAAATCCTTGACGTTTGAGATCTTCTCCTCGTGGATGAGGATGTAGGGGTCCTCGAGCACCGCCTCCATCCTCTCCGCGTCCGTCACGAAATGGGGCGACAGGTACCCGCGGTCGAACTGCATCCCCTCGACCACGTCCACCGCCGTCTCCAGCGATTTCCCTTCCTCCACCGTGATAACGCCGTCCTTTCCCACCTTGTCCATCGCGTCGGCGATGGTCTTCCCCGTCTCCGCGTCGTTGTTGGCGGCGACCGAGGCGATCTGGGAGATTTCCTTGTACCCCTTGATCTTCTTCGACATCTTCGAAAGCTCTTCGGTGACCGCCTTCGCCCCCTTCGCCAGCCCCCGCTGGATCGCCATCGCGTTCGCCCCCGCCGTCACGGCCTTCAAGCCCTCGACGAAGATCGCCTCCGCCAGCACCGTCGCCGTCGTCGTTCCGTCCCCCGCCACGTCGCTCGTCTTCGAGGCTACCTCCTTCACCATCTGCGCCCCCATGTTCTCATAGGGGTTCTTGAGCTCCACCTCCTCCGCGACCGTCACCCCGTCCTTCGTAATCGTCGGCGAGCCGTATCCTTTATCGAGAACCGCGTTCCTCCCCTTGGGTCCCAGCGTCACCTTGACTGCGGCGGCTAGCTTCTGTACGCCCGCAAGAAGGCGCTGCCGAGCCTCGTCCTCAAAAGCGAGTTGCTTGGCCATCGTAAGAAACCTCCTACTGCTCAAGAATAGACCGCGCTCGACGCATGTATTCCGCCCCGTGCGTCCCGGTCGGCCTTTCTCTAATAGCAACACGCGTGCCAGTCAAATATGTCGAACGCCTTTAGTGTAACATGCTGCCATACAAAGAGATATGTCAGCAACCCCCTATCACCGCTCCCCTGCTGCTGTCAACTTGACAGAAGCTGCCGCCCTCTCGCCAGCCACCCGCATGTCAAAGTGACAGGCCCCCTCCACTGTACATAGGAGCGCGCCCGGACTGTCCATTCTTTCTGATTCTGCCCCTGTCGGCGCAAACTCAAATGTCCCTGCCAAACCGTGCAGGCGGGACTTCTACATCTGCGCCGCGAATAGCGGGGTGCTAGAAGTTGCTTGGAGTCGCGGGCGCGCTCGCTTGAAGTCTTTTCCTGCTGACGCCTTCTCCTTCCTCAAGCGGGGGTTTCCCCGCGCTTACTCCACCGCTCGTATCCCTCAGCCCGCGTGTCCCCTCCCCCTCTTGCCGCCCCAGTAGTGGCCACGATCCACGGGCATCTGGAAGACATGCGGCAAGTTCGCGCGCGTATAAACCAGCTTCCTGAGCGTTTGGATGTTGCCCACGCGCTTTCTCATTGCCGAACCCTCCGAACCTTTGCCTTGTATCTCTTCGCCCTCCCTTGATATTCTACCCTATGAAAGCGCCCTCGTCACCTCGCCGCGCCAAAAAAGGAGGATGCCCGCGTGACCCGCTCCCTTCCCGGCCTCAATATCCTCGTCGTCGGTGGCGGCATGATCTCGCGAGAGGTCATCCTCCCCACGCTCTTCCAGGAGCGTCGCCGGGGGACCGTCGCGCAGGTTGCGGTCGCCGCCCGCACCGGCAAGACCATCCGATCTTTGCGCCGTGCCTTCCCCAAAGAGCCCCTGATCGGCTTCCCCTCCGGGCGGGAGACCGACCCCAAAGCCTACGAGAAGGCGATCGCCCGCCTCGCGCCCCCCGCCTGCGTCATCGTCGCCACCCCCGACGACCTTCATACCGACGTGGTCCTCTGCGCCATCCGCCATGGCATCGACTGCATCGTCGAAAAGCCCCTCTGCCTGCGGGCCCGTGAAGCGCGCGCCATCGCTCGCGCCGCCTCCCGCAAGGGCGTCTACGTCCTCACCGACTATCACAAGCGTCACGACCGCGCCGTCCGACTCCTCAAGCGTCGCGTCCGCCAGGGCGAACTCGGCGAGATCCTCCACGGGTATGCGTGGATCGAAGAGAAGAAAGAGATGCCCCTCAAGAACTTCGCCCGCTGGTGCGAGCGCTCCTCATCCTTCGAGTACATCGGCGTCCACTACGTCGACGTCTTCCACTACGTGACGGGCCTCCTCCCCAAACGCCTCTGCGCCTTCGGCCAGAAGAAGTTCCTCCCCTCCGCGGGCAAGAACGCCTACGACGCCATCGAGGCCCTCATCGAGTGGCGGAACGGCAGCGCCCTCTGGGTCGAGACCGCCTGGGTGTGCTCCGACGCTCAAAGCGCGCTTACAAGCCAGGGGATGCACCTGCACGGAACGCTTGGCGAATACCGCGCCGATCACAAGGATCGAAATCTCTCCATCGTGAGCGACGCTAGGGGCTTCCAGCACGTCAACCCCAACTTCTTCCAGGGCTACGATTCCTTCGACGATGGAACCGAATACGTGGGTTACGGCTACGACTCCATCCTCCAAGGCCTCAACGACGTCCGCCGCATCGCCTCCGAAACGGCGGACCTCCCTCCCGCGAAAGCCCTTGCCCGACGCAAGGCTTTGCTCGCCCGCTGGGCAACCTCCCGCGCCTTGCCCGAACAGGCCCTCATCGGCACCGCCGTCATCGAGGGAGTCCGACTGTCCCTCTCCAAAGGCGGCCGCTTCGTCGCTTTCGACGAACGCTGGAACCCCCGCCTCGAGTAAATCCGCCCCCTACTTCTCGTACAGCCACTCGATGGGCCGAACGACGAGTTTCTGTCCCATCGGGAGCTCCTTCCCCACGCTCCCATAGACCCCGTACGACACGAGCACGTGCCCGTCGCTCGTGAAGGTCGTCGACGGATAGTCCACGTGCTTGTACCCCTGCCAACGGGGATAGCGTTTCTTCACCTCATCGGGATAGTCTTTCTGCGTCGGCTTGTGCTGGAGGGCAAGCCGCGCCTGGATCGCCTGCATCTCGCCCACCGTGTCGGTCGCGCCCCGCTCCGGCTCGATGCGAACGCGGTCGTCAAGCGATTCGAGGTTGCGGAAAAGCTCCCAGCTCTTCCCGTCGTCCCGGCTGACGGCGCAGGACATCCGCATCCTGGCGAGCCCGTCCGCGATCTCCTGCGCCGACGCCTGATTCCACACGCACAGGATGTCGCCCGTCGTCGGGATCGTCTTAAGCGACGCCGGCGAATAGCTCGACGCCAGACCCGACGGCTCCGCCGCGCTCCATGTCAGCCCGCTGTCGCTACTCCAACTCTGATAGAGTTGCCCGAGGCGCGTCCTCCCGAAGCATAGCAACCTCCCGTCCCGAAGCTCCACGACCGCAGGCTCCTCGAAATCCGCGTATGCGAAATCCCGTCCGCTCTCCTGGAAGTGCACCGCGACCTCGCCCCGGCTGCGCAGCCACGTCTCGCCGCCGTCGTCCGAGTAATACATGAAGCTCGCGCACATTCCGCCGAACATCCCGTAGACCGGCACGACGATCCTCCCGGTGGAGAGCACGAGCGCCGTGTCCCCGCGCTGACAGATGTGTCCCAGCGTGCCCGTGTCGTTGATCTGCACGGGCGACGACCACGTCTTCCCCTCGTCGATGGAGGTCTTGAAGATCATTCGGTTGGTGTAGAAGTTGTTGAGTTCGACGTAGATGTGGGCGAGGTAGGGCGCCTCGCGGTGGTAGCCGTCATGGAGGCCCTTCAGCCGCACGAGCGCGAGACGTCCGACGTTGCAGCGGGCGCTGTTGGGCTCGATCACGAACGGCGCGCTCCACGTTGCTCCCCCGTCCTCGCTCGTCTTCCCCATGATGTCGCCCGCGCCCCAGTCGCTCCCATCCGCGTAGAAATGCGTATACGCGCCCAGAAGCCTCCCGTCCCGAAGCTCGATGATCGCCCCCTCGCTGTTGCGCAAATTCCCCGGTCCCGTCTCCCGCAGCGGACACATGATGAAGTCCAGATGCCGGCCCATCGTTGCGCTCTCCTCACGCAAGGTTCTCCCGCGATCTCCATTTCCAAGGCGCACAGGCTATGGCTCTCCCCGTCGGCGGGCAAGCGAAAAAGAGGCTAGAACCCATCCTCCTCGTCCCCTCTTGAGCCTGCGGATGTGGTGATTTTCCCCACCCCCTCTCTCCCGCGGATACATCTAGCGCCGATCTACTGACACCGCCCCAACGCCTTTGGCTGTCCGCATTGGCACGAGGATTGCGCTTCTCCTCGACGCTCGAAAAAGGAGACCGCCCTCAAGACCACAAGACAAAAAGGAGAAACGTATGCGCCGGACACCATACGTGACACCCCTTGGCCCGCCTGCGGTCTCAGGCGCCGAGGAACATTTCCAGAGATCCCTTCTTGCCCGTCTCGCCTCGAAAGGCTTCTACCCCTGCGCCGATGTCGCCGGGAACGTCACCGTCGAGCTCGGACGCGCTAGCCCCGTCATCATGGTCGCCGCGCCCGTGGATGAGCCCGGTTGGTTTGTGCGCGGGATCTCGCCCCAAGGGGAAGCGCATCTCTCGACCGTCGGCCGCACGCCCGTCGCCGAGGTCGGGCGCTCCCTCTCTCGAGCCACGGGGCGCGTCTGCGTCGTCGAGCTCCGAAGGCGTCGCTCCCTCCTCGTCGCGTCGGGCACTCGCTCCATCCCGCTCGCCGTCGGCGACACCGTGGCCCCCGGACAAGTGCCCGCGTGCGCGGCCGTCCCCGCGGCGGAGGCCCTCCTGGAACGCTGGCGTACCCGGGAGTTCTCCGGGACGCTCGTCGTCTCGTTCCTCGTTCGGACGCGCACCTCCCCCGTCTGTGCCGCGCTTCCCTGCGCCCGAGTCCGCCCCGACCTCCTCCTCGCCGTGGAGGGCGTCGGCGCCCGCGTCGACCTTCTAGAGATCCCCCGCGGCCCGGGCCTCTTCGACCGGCTGCAGCTCCGCCTCGTCCAATGCGCCGGCGAACTCTCGATCCCCGTCCGCGTGACCGCGGCTCTCCCGTCCCGCGCCTGGGTCCAGGCAATGGAGCTTGAGCCCCCCGGCTGCCAGGCGGGCCTCCTTCGCTTCCGGAATTCCCCGCGCGGAAAAGGCCTTGCCTGCGCCCTCGACCTCCTCGACGCCGTCCTTGAAACGCTCCTCGTGCCGCAGGAGGACCGGCCTTCGCTCCCTGACGACGTCCCCCTCACTCGTACCGCGACGAGTTCACGAGCTCAACGTACGCCTCGTAGTGCTCGACGGGAATGTCCGGGCCGATCGAGTGCGCCCCGATGATAACCCCGCCGTCCCTCCCCGCCGCGATGATCCGCTCGGCCTGCTCCCGCACCTTCTCGACGGGCCCCCTCGGCAGCACCACCGAGTTGCACATCCCCCCGATGAACGCCGCGCGCTTCCCGTACTTCTCGTGCAGCCGCGCCAGGTCCATCCCGCTGCGCGGCTCCACCGGGTTGAACCCATCGATCCCCGCCTCGATCAGCATGTCTAAGAGCACCTCGATGTTCCCGTCCGAGTGCAGAAGCACGTAGCTCGCCCCCGCCTCCTTCCAGCTCTTCACCATGTGCCGGTACGCCGGCAGTAAGATCCTCTCAAAGCTCTCGGGCGAGAACATCGGGCCCCGGTTGGAGGCCATGTCGTCGAAGATCCACACCCCCGTGGACGTGTCGCCCCACCTCTTGAATGCCTCCCGTCCGACCTGCATGAGGAAGTCCCCCATCCGCCAGGCGAGCTCCTTCGCGAATCCCTCGTCCCCGGCGATGTCCATGAGCCATTCCGTCTGTCCCCGCACGAACGCGCTCCGCAGGTATGGGCCCCCCGTTTTCACGAAGTAGCAGAGCTTGTCCGGATGGTACACGGAAGGGTCAAGGAAATGCTCATATCGCGACGGGAGCATTGGGGGATCGAACGGCTGACGATCGAGGTCCTTCTGCTCCCGGATCGGCGATTCGAGCTCCTCGCTGAAGAACGCCCCCTTCACTTCACGCACCTTCTGTCCCCAGGGAGTGATGCGGATCCTCTCCGTGTCCGTCTCCCGGACGGTGCCCGCGCGGGTCGTGTAGGGCCCCTCGTCCGGGAAGAGGAGCCCCATGTCCACCGCGTAGTGCTCTTCGAGCGACACGCCCGGCGGGATCGCGCGCCTCTTTCGGGCGATGGCCTCAAACTCGGACCAGTAGAAGTCCGCCTTGGGCAGGCGGTCAGGGCGCTCAAACCGCAGCGCCCGCAGCGTCCTCTCCTTCGGCGTCAGCATTCCACCTTCTCCTTGCGCCGATCCCGCGTTGCCGGCGCGACGCAAGACAGCCACTCGGCGCGCTCAGCACTCGCGGCTGAGTCCCGCGGCGCTATCCGCTCAACAAGAGGAAACCCTCCCCCGCGCGCATCCAACTCTCCCGCCGTCCCCTCATCCCGAAATCCCGGGGCCGGCTTCCCGCGCCCTGTCGGGATCTACTTCTTTTTCGGCGTGTCCTTCTTCTTCTTGTCCCGGCACCCACAGGTGTCACACATTGTCTCTCCCCTTACTCATCGTCAATCTCGTCTACTCAATACTATACGCGCCCGGCGGCAGGCAGTCAACCCGGTTTCCCGCTACCCCGCCGGCTTCACCGCCGTCTTCCTGCGCGCCGACTCGTAGATCGCGTCGACGATCCGCATGAGCTGCGTCCCCTGTCGCGCCTGCGTAAGGTCCGTGTCTCCCCCCCGGATCCTCCTCACGAACTCTTTCATCTGCGCCCCGATGCCTGCGATCCAGTCGTCCGCCGCAAGAGCCGGCGCCAGGTCCACGGGTTTCCCCCGCCGGTCCCGATGCACGGCAAGAGGCGGCCAGCTCAGCCCCGCCCTGGACCCCAGCACGTTCCAGTACGCCTGATCTCCACCCCTCGGAATGTTGCCGTGCACCTTCCGCGACGCCTCGAGAAACAGCGTCGCCCCGTTCCCCAACCGGATCATGGCCGCCGCGAAATCCTCCACGTCGTACGTCCCGAACTTCCTTTCCACCGTACTCAGCACGGCGACCGCCTTCGGATACCCCATGAGCCACAGCGTCACGTCCAGCATGTGTACGCCGAGGTCGATCAGCGGCCCGCCCCCCGAGAGCTTCTTCTTGAGAAACCACGCCGGAAGCTCCACGTCCCTGCGCAGCCATCCCGTCTTGACGAAATAGACTTCTCCCGCCTCGCCGCGCGAAAGCATACGACTCGCGTGCCGGCTCGACGGGTAGAACCGCCGCTGAAATCCGTAGACGAGCAGCTTCTTCGCCCGCGCCGCCTCCCGCTCCATCTTGGCGGCGAGGTCCCCGTTGAGCGCGGGCGGCTTCTCGCACAGGACGTTTTTCCCCGCCCGCAGGGCATCGGTGACCATCGGCGCATGCAGCGCGTTCGGGAGCGCCACCACCACGCCGTCCAGCTCCTCCATCGCCAAGAGCTTCGCCGGGTCCGTGAACGTCGCCGCCGAGCGATGAGACCCCGCGATCCGCGCAAGCTTCTGCGCGTCGAGGTCGCACAGCGCCGCGACCCGCGCGCCGGCGGTCTGCGCCGCCGCCGTCACGTGATGCGACCCCGCCCCGCCAATCCCGATGAAACCGAGAGCGACCGTCTTGTGCATCTAGCGTCTCCCTTCCTTCGAGGAAGCCCGGTACGATAGCGTCTTCGCCTTCGTTGGTCAACTCACCGTTGACTTGCGCCCGCTATGCGCTATAGTGTCCCGCCAGCAGCGCACCCCACCCCTTGGCGGAAAGGAATCACTGCGTGGGAGTTCGGACGCTCAAGAAGCATCGCGGACGCAGAAAGCGCGGGAGCAAAAAGCGCCGTCAGATGCAGCGGGTCCGGCATCGTAAGTAGGCGGGAGCCCCCGCTCCTCCTCCCCCCTCAAAACGCGCCAGTGTGGCGAATCCCCGCGGGGGGCTTCGTTTCCCCCCGACGGCTGTCCGCGCCGTCGTCCCCCCTCACTCCCCCGGATAGTCGATGAGCGCGCTCACCTTGTGGCGCGAGAGCTTCGCCCGCCCCTTGAGAAACGAGAGCTCGATCACGAAGCTGCATCCCGCCACCGTCGCGCCGAGCTTCTCGACCAACTCCGCGCACGCGGCCATCGTCCCCCCCGTCGCAAGAAGGTCGTCCACGAGGAGCACCCGCTCCCCCTTCCGGAAGGCGTCCGTGTGCACCTCTACCGCGTCCGTCCCGTACTCGAGGGAATACGTCGCCCGCTCCGTGCGCCAGGGGAGCTTCCCCGGCTTGCGGAACGGCACAAAGCGCGCCCCCAGCGCCAGGGCCACGGGCGCGCCGAAGATGAACCCGCGGCTCTCCACGGCGGCGACCGCCGTCACGCCCGCTTTTCGGTACGGCTCCGCAAGAAGCTCCACCGTTCGCCGCAGCGCCTCCGGATCGCCCACCAGAGGCGTAATGTCCTTGAACAGGATCCCCTTCTTCGGGAAATCCGGCACGTCCCGGATGAGCGCCTTGAGCCTTTCGACTCCGCCCGCACCCGCGGGCCCGCCGACCTTCTTCATCGCCTCCCTCCTTTCCTTCCCATCTTTCCCGCCCGAAGCGCCTGCCCTGAGCCTCGTCGAAGGGCCTGCGCCGATCCCGCGACTGCGGGACGAAGGGGCGTCTTACGCCTCCCGTCGCTTCTTCCCCTTCGCCTTCCTCTTCGGCTTCTTCTCCTCCTTCGGCTCCCCCTCGTCCGTCATCATCGCATAGAGCCTGCGCAGCGCCTGATTCTCGATCTGGCGCACCCGTTCGCGCGTTAGGCTGACCCTCTCCCCGATCTGCTTGAGCGTCATCGGCTCGCACCCGAAGAGGCCGTAGCGCATCACGAGCACGTCCCCCTCGCGCTTCGACAGGCGCTCCAGCAGCCCCTTCAGGCCCTCCACCTCGAGGCTGTCCGCGACTTCCTGCTCGGGCGCCTTGATGCTCTCGTCCGCCAGCACGTCGGCGATCGTGAGCGACTGATCGTGCGCCAGCGGCTGGTCCGCCGACGCGAACGAGTTCGCCGCCATCACGATGAGCCGGAGCTTCGCCGGCGTCACCTCCATCGCCTCCGCCACTTCCCGCTCCATCGGCGCCCGCCCCAGCCGGTCGGTGAGCTCCGTCGTCGCCGCGCGCCATCGTCCGATCATCTCCGACATGTACGCCGGGATCCGGATCGTCTTCACCTTGGACACGAGCGCCCGCCGGATCGCCTGCTTGATCCACCAGGACGCGTAGGTCGAGAACCGGAACCCCTGCCCCGGATCGAACCCCTGCACCGCACGCAGCAACCCGACGTTCCCCTCTTCGATGAGGTCCCCCAGCGGCATCCCCCGGCGCGCGTAGCCCTTGGCGATGTTCACCACGAGGCGGAGGTTCGCCTGGATCATCTGCTCGCGCGCCCCGTGGTCCCCCTCCCGCACACGGTGCGCCAGCTCCTTCTCCTCCTGTGCGCTCAGGAGGGGAATCCGGTTGATCTCCCGGAGATAGGTCTGAATCGTGTCCCGGTCGGAAATGACCCGTCCTCCTCCGCCGTCGCCGGGGCCGCCGCACGGTTCACCGTAAACGGCGGGCGCGGCTCCGTCCTGGGCTCCTACTCTTCTTCTTCGGTTTCCTCCTCCGCGTCTTCGACGTCTTCCTCAGCCGCGTCCGCCTCGGCCGTCTCGGTCGGCGGCGCGCCCTCTTCCCCAGCCGGTCGCAGGGAGAGGCCGATCTTGCGCTCCTCGATATCCACACGCAGCACCCGCACCTCCACCTCATCGCCGATCTTCACGACCTCCTGCGGGTCCTCCACCTTTCGGTCCGCAAGCTCGCTGATGTGGAGCAGTCCCTCGAGCTCCGGCTCGATCTCGACGAACACCCCGAAGTTCGTGACCTTCGTCACCTTCCCCTTCACGACGTCCCCCGGCTGGTAGCGCGAGGGGATGTCATGCAGCCACGGGTCCTCCTTGAGCTGCCGCATGCCCAGCGACACCCGCTTCTTCTCCTGGTCCACCGCGAGCACGACTGCCCGCACGGTATCCCCTTTCTGCAGCGCCTCGCTGGGATGGTTCACCTTCTTCGTCCAGGAGACGTCGCTCACGTGCAACAACCCGTCGATCCCCTCCTCGATCTCCACGAACGCGCCATAGTTCGTCAGGTTCCGCACTTTCCCCTCGATCACCGTCCCGGGCGGGTACCTCTCCTCCACGAGCATCCAGGGGTTCACCTCCGTCTGCTTCATACCGAGGGAGATCTCCTGCTTGTCCCGATTGATCGCCAGCACCACCACCTCCACGTCGTCGCCGATCGCCATCATCTCGCTCGGGTGGTTGAGCCGCCTCGTCCAGCTCATCTCGCTTATGTGCACCAGCCCCTCGACCCCGTCCTCAAGCTTCACGAACGCCCCGTACGACACGATGTTCACCACCTTCCCCACGTGCCGACTCCCGACGGGATAGCGCTCCTCCACCCCCGCCCACGGGCTCGGGAGCCTCTGCTTGAGGCCCAGCGCCACCTTCTCCCGCTCCCGGTCGATCCCGATGATCATCACCTCGATCTCTTCGTCGATCTTCACGACCTCGCTCGGGTGCGACACCCTCCCCCAAGACATGTCCGTGATGTGGAGCAAGCCGTCGATCCCTCCGAGGTCCACGAACGCGCCGAAGTCCGCGATGTTCTTCACCACCCCCTTGCGGACCTGCCCGACCGCCAGCTCCTGCATCAGCTTCCTCTTGAGCTTCTCGCGCTCCTCCTCGATGAGCTTCCTTCGCGAGATCACGATGTTTCGCTTCGCCTCGTCGATCTTGAGGATCTTCGCCTGGATCTCCCGCCCGATGTACTCCGCGATGTCTCCGGGCCGGCGGATGTTCACTTGGCTGGCGGGCAGGAACACCGGCACCCCGATGTCCACGAGAAGCCCGCCCTTGATCTTCCTCGTCACCGTCCCCGTCACCACGTCCCCCTCCCGGTGCGTCTCGATGACGCGCTCCCATCCGCGGATCCGGTCCGCCTTCCGCTTGGAGAGCACCATCACCCCTTCCTCGTCCTCCACGCTCTCCAGCAGCACCTCCACCTCTTTACCCGGCAGGATCTCGTCTTCCCGCCTGAACTCGCGTTTCGCCACCACCCCCTCCGACTTGTACCCCACGTCCACGAGCACGTCCTCCCCGATCGTCCGGACGATTCTCCCCTTGAGGACCGATCCCACCTCGAAGTTCTTGATCGAGTTCTCGTACAGGAGCTCGATCGGGCCGCCGAGGTCCCGCATCGCCTCCGTCACTTCCCTGTCCAGGTCTTCCTTGCCGATCGAAAGCCGCTTCATCTCCTCGCTTGCCTTGGCCATGAATAAAGGTCCCTTACGTTTCGTCGCTTCGCCCGGGAGGGGGAAACCCGGTCGGCGCGACAACTTCTCCTAAGTGTCCCCCTTGGTTTGCGTCCGGGATGCGCACAGGCGTCCGAGTTCCCGGACGAACTCACTCACGATCCAGTCCGGCGTGCTGGTCCCCGCCGCCACGCCGATTCTTCCCGCCCCCGCGTACATCTCCCTCTCCAGCTCCCGGTGCGTCTCGACGTGGAACGTCCGTCCGTTCCTCCGCCGACAGATCTCCGCCAGTCTCCGCGAGTTCGCGCTGTTCTTCCCTCCCAGCACGAACATGCACTCCACCCGCCCGGCGAGCTCCGCCGCCGCCGCCTGCCGGTCCGCCGTCGCCGAGCAGATCGTATTATACACCACCATCTCCCGCACGCCCTTCCGCGCCACCTCGTAGACGAGCCTACTCAGCGCCTCCGGCGACTGCGTCGTCTGCGACACGATCCCCACCCGCTGTCCCAGTTCCATCCCCTCCACCTCCCCCGGCGACTGCACCAACGCCGCCCCCGGCGCGTGCGACAGAATCGCCTTCACCTCCGGGTGCCTGGCCTCCCCCAGAAGCAGCACCTGGTACCCCTCCCGCGCAAGCCGCGCCGCGTGCTCCTGCACCCGCTCCACCAGCGGACACGTCGCGTCGATGATCCGCACCCCCAGCCCTTCCAGCTTCTCCATCTCTTCCCGCGTCGCCCCGTGCGACCGGATCACCACCACGCTCCCGACCACCCCCTCCGCGCTCTCCACGGGCCGGATCCCCTCCGCGGCGAGTCGTCCCACCTCCTGCGGGTTGTGGATGATCGGCCCCAGCGTCGTCACGTTCCCGTGCGTGCGCGCCGCCTCCTCCGCGACCTCGACCGCCCGTCGCACGCCGAAACAGAACCCGTACGGACTGGCCACCTCGATCGTCACCTCGTCTCCAAGAGCTTCCGCAGATTTTCTCGCAGCCGTCTCCATTCGCTCTCCAGACGCTCGCTCGCGCGGCGCGCTTCCCCCCGCCCCCTTTCCTCGACACGAAACCCCTCGCCGAACGCGACCGCGATCCGCCGACACCGCGGGAACTGCCGCGTCCGTGGCCATGCGCTGTGTGCGCCTTCGATCACGGCCGGGACCACCGTGGCGCCGCTCCTTGCCGCGAGCGCCGTCCAACCGGGCCGGATGCGCTGGAGCCCACCGTCTCTCGTGCGCGTTCCTTCCGGAAAGATTAGCAGCATCTTCCCGTTTTTCAAGACCCTGATCGCCCGGCGGACCCCTTCGACGTCCGCCTCCCCCCGCCGCACCGCCACCGCGTTGAGCGACACGATGAGCCCGCGGAAGAGCCTGTTCTTGAAGAGCGTCTCCCTCGCAAGGTGGTGGACCTCCCTCGACAGCCCCACCCCCACCAGCACCGGGTCGAGAAAGCTCTGATGGTTGCTGACTATAAGCACGGACCCCGTCGCCGGGATGTTTCTCCGCCCCACTACCCGCAGCCCGAACGCCAGCGAACAGCCGACCTGACAGATCCATTGTGCGAAAAGGTACCATGTCCGATGCAGCACGTCCTTATGTTCCCCCCCCTGCGGTGAGGCCTGTCGAACCGCCTGCGGTGATACCGCCGCTGCGGGACGAACCGTTCGACTTCCTCTCCATGACCACCCGCTCCAGTTCTCCCACCATCTCTTCGACGGTCAGCTCGGATGAGTCCACCCGCACCGCATCCGGGGCCTGCCTGAGCGGCGCAACTTTCCTAAAGAGATCGCTCTCATCCCTTTGCTCAAGCTCCCGCCGCACCTCCTCCAGCGTCGCCCTCTCGCCGGCGGCCACTAGCTCCTCGTAACGCCTTCTTGCCCTAACATCAAGCTTGGCATCGAGATAAAACTTCACGTCGGCATCCGGAAAGACGACCGTCCCCTGGTCGCGCCCCTCGGATATCGCCGATCTCCCTTTCGCCAACCCCCGCGTAAGCTCGTTGACTTGCCGGCGCACCTCCGCGTGTCGGGCCACGCTCTTGACCCTCTCCGTGATCTTCCTCGTGCGAATCTCGGCAGAGACGTCTTCTCCGTTAAGGAACACCCGGATCCCCTCCTGTGCCCATACCGGCTCCACGGAGTTTCGACGGAAAAGCTCCGCAAGTACCGGCCCATTCTCAAGATCTGCTTTGGCCCGCAAAGCGCACAGTGTGAGCGCCCGGTAGATCGCCCCTGTTTCAAGATATCGGAACCCCAGGCGCTCGGAAAGCTTCCGCGCAGCCGTGCTCTTGCCGCTCCCTGCCGGCCCGTCAATGGTCACGATCATCTAGCGCACCCTACGCATAGTCAATGGGGGCGCCCAGTCTAACGCTCAAGATCGTGAACTCAAGGGATTTCCGCAGGAGCCCCCCGCCTCATCGGTCTGGCCGGCCCCTCCGTCGGTCCCCCCCGCCTGACGCCCTCGTCGGCGGGACGGGAACGAGGCCGCATATCCATCGGACCCCCTCCGGGAGCGCCAGCGCGCATCTCCCGCCTCACCTCCTCCAGGATCCGCGTCAGCACCCGCCTGCGCTCTTCCCGGGGCAGCGCCCGGATCGCCTTGACCCTTTCGGGCCCAAGCTCCCTAAGTCTCTCCAGAAACCGGTATACGAGCGCCCGTTTCGCCGGCGGCATCTGTCTTAAAATCGCGATCCGCCTCATGATCTCGCGATGGCGCTCCCCCGACAGTTCCTGAAGTCTCTCCCACTCCCGCTTGAGTTCCCCCTTCTCCCTCTCCCCCATCGTCTGCCAGCGCTCGAAATTCTTCCGAATCCGTTGCCGCTCCTCGGGCGAAAGCCTTTGCCACGCTTCGTAGCGCTCGCGGATGGCCTGTCTCTGGGCCTCCGAGAGCGACTCCCATCTCCTGCTCGCTTGCGCCAGCTCTTCGGGGCTGCGGGCGCCGGCGCTTTCGGCGCCAGCGCCCCCACCCGCTGGAAGGAGGATCAGCGCAAGAACCGCAATGCTTACCCACACCCGTCGCTTCATCGCCCGTCTTTCTAGAAGTCCAGATCCTCAAGCAGATCCAAGTTCTCGACCACGTCCCGGTCCGTCACGGCACCCTGATCATCCCGCAGACGCGGGAGACGCGCGTTCCGGCGTGGGACATCCTGCCAATTGCTCCGGCCGCCGAACTCCTGGCCGCCATAAGGCCTCCCCTGAGGTCCCACGGAGGGGTTACCCTGAGGTCCGCCGAAGGGCCGGTCCATCCACTGCGGCCGAGGCCGTCCGCCGCCATACCATTCTGTGCCCCGCCCCGAGCCGGGCCCGCCCTCGAAACCGGGACGTCCCCCCTCCGTCATCCCACGTCTATCGCGCGGACTCCCGAACGCGTCCGGGCGGCCCCTCATCTGCTGACCCTGCCCTGAGCCCGGCCGAAGGGCCTGCCCTGAGCCTTGTCGAAGGGCCGGTCCCTCGCCAAGCCATTCGCGCAGTCGTTCCCGGATCTGCGCCCGACGCTCCTCGGGGAGGCTCTGCCACAACTCCCGGCGCTCCTCGGGGCTCATCTGCTGGAGCCTTTCGATGATCCGGCCGCCGTCCTGCCTGCCCTGATCCCGCGACTGCGAGACGAAGGGCCTGCCCTGGGGTCCCCCAAAGGGCTGACCCATCCCCTGAGCGCTCTGTCCGGGGCCACCCCGCTCCATCATCTGTCGCCTGTTCTGTGGCATCGCGAATGTGTCCTGGCGCCCTCCCCCCTGTGCGCCCCGCCCTGAGCCCGGTCGAAGGGCCTGCCCTGAGCCTTGTCGAAGGGCCGGTCCCTCCCCAAGGCGTCTGCCCTGATCGGACGACTGCGGGACGCCCTGACCGCCCCCGAAGGCATCGCGCAGGCGCTCCCGGAGCCGATCCCGCTGCTCCTCGGGAAGATTCTGCCACCACGCCCGCCGCTCCTCCGGGCTCATTGCCTTGAGCCTCTCAAGCATCTGCCCCTCTTGCGGACGGGCCTCCCCGCCTCCCTGCTTGCCCTGAGCCCCCCTGCCCTGGCGCATCTCCTGGAGCTGACGTCGCTCCTCGGGAGAGAGGTTCTGCACAAACTGCTTGCGCTCCTCGGGGGTCATCCCCTGGAGCTTCTGCAAGGTCTCTCGAAGCTTTCCGCCTAGCTGCCCCGCCTCGGGCCGCGCGGCTTTCTGGTGCGCCGCTCGAAACTCGTCGAGCGACACCTTGCCGTCCTTGTTCTTGTCCAGTTCCGCGAATCGCTTTGCCAGCGCGTCCTGCTCCGGCTCCTCCGCGCCGAACGCCTGCATGGAGAAGAAGAGGAGCGCCGCCCCCACGAGCGCTGCTGTTAGAACCTTCGTCGCCTTCATCGGTGATCTCCTTTCCCTGTGGATTGACTCCCTGATTCCCATCACGAGTTCGCCTCGCCGGTCGTCGGGATCTGGTCGACGAACTCCTCGATCACATCGAGCATCTGCAGCTCTTCGAAGTGCTCCAGCACGTCGAGGTTCACGAGGAGATCCATGTCCGAGAGCATCTCGATCTCGGCGGTGGTGGCGGGCGGCGCACCCGGGCGCCGGCCCCCGGCGAGATAGAAGGTCACGACCGCGATCACGAGCGCGGCCGCCGTCGCCAACGCCAGTGCCCTTCGGCTCACGGGCACAACCCAACTGACCCGCTCGCGCGCCTTCGGCTCCCGCGCGATCTTCCTCATTACGTCGCGCACGAACCCGTCCGAAGGAGCCGGCGCCTCCATCGCCCCCAGAAGCCCGTCGGCCTTTCGCGCAAGCTCGACCTCCCGCCGGCACGACGCGCATGTTGCGACATGCTCCTCCATGAGCAGCCGGAGCCTCTCGGGCGCCTCCCCGTCCAGATACGCCCAAAGGTTCCTTTGAAACTTCCTGCACCTCATCGGGGTTCCCTTTCCTTCTGATGGAATAAACTCCCTCGCCGAGCCAAGGTTCCGCGCCTTCTTTTTTCTTGTCGGCTGTAGCCCCCGTCGTCGCCCAAGATCAGGTGGTCACTGACAAACCAAACCTCGCTTCCGTCTACTTCGCGCAACATATTACAAGGAAAGAAGTTATTTCAACACACCACGGCTTTCCAGCACGGGTACAGCTTTTCTTCTGTTTTCCCATTGACTGTGTGTACGCGCTGTGTACACTCAGCGAGGAATCCGAGTACCTTTTGGAGAGAAGAGAAAAGAAGAGGAATGTACGTTACCAAGAATCGCCACGCTTACGTGAAACTCCAACAACTGATTCGAACCGGCCGCGTTGCACCCGGAGACCCCTTGCCGCTTCGCCCCACGGCACGAAGGCTTGGCATGACCGTGAGCACAGTGCAGGCCGCCATACGACGTCTTGAGCAGGATGGACTCGTTGAAACGGTGGTCGGATGGGGCACGCGCGTCGCGCAACCGTCTCTCGACGACGTCCGCGGAGAGTATCTCCTCAGAAGGGCGATCGAATGCGAAGCGGCGGCCATCGCTGCTGAGAATATGGACGACACCCTCGCGGGGCGTCTGGTCGAGCTTGCCCGCGAAGCTGACGCGCAAGCTGACGCGCAAGCTGACGCCCCCAAGGACGAGAGGGACATCAGGCGCTATGTCGAAGCGGATTGCGCGTTGCACTTGGCGATTGCCCAAGCGTCAGGCGTCAAGCGACTCGTCGAGGAGTTGGGAAAACTCCACCTTCGTTCCATGATGTGGCGCAACACAACGGAAACGGTCGATCTGCCGCAGGGCCGCCATCGCCCGCTCGTCGACGCGGTGCTATCCGGTGATACGGAGCGCGCCAAGGCGGTCATGCGCTCCCATATCACGGTGGCAATGGAATATGAGTTGCGCGCCCTTCAGCTATCCAGGGCTCGCAAGTCTTCCCTGTCTGTCGGGGAATGCCACGACACTGGGACAAAGCAGATGCGAGAGGAACAAGACGGATTCGAAGAAACGCCATGAAAGGGGCTCGACGACGACCGCACTCTGTCGCGACAAGACGACCGAAGCAAAGGAGGTGAGCCCATGAAGCGCAAAGTATGAGGGCGTTTGGAAGGTTGTGGCACCCCAACGCCCGGACGAGGTGTCGACCAGTGCTTCCGGAAAGTCGGAATAGTGTTGACGCCAACATGTCTTCGCCACTTTACGCGAATTGCCAAGTGTGCAGAACGTGACCGCTCTCAAGAGAGGTTTTTCCAGGAGGAGTATAGAGATGGATAGGTCCAAGTCGGGTTTTACGTTGATCGAGCTTCTGGTGGTGATGGTGATCATCGCTTTGCTCGTCGGGCTTTTGCTCCCGGCCCTTGGCCGCGCCCGCGAGGAAGCGCGCAAGACCCAGTGCAGGTCCAACCTCCGTCAGATCGGCCTAGCGATGAACATGTACGCCACCGACAACAAGAGCTGGACGCCCGTCATATACGGGTACCTGGGAGCGGGGCCGGGCGGCTTCAGAACCGCGAACGGTCACGCCCTCTACCTTTACGGCAGCAACACTCTGGGCACGGTCGGCAGCGCAATCAGCGCCGACTGGTGGTCCGACGCGGTTGCGGGGATGATGTACATGATGCCGACCACGAACGCCGATTACGGGATCGACCAGGCCTCGGATTCGAGCTCCAGCACGCCGGTTCCAGCAAAGGGCCCGGGGCTGCCGAACGGCCTGGGGTTGCTGTTGTCGGGCGGGTATCTCACGCAGAAGGGGGCCTCCGTGCTGAGCTGTCCGAGCCTCACGCTCAACGACCGGCTCAAGCGGGTCGCCTCCGACGTGCCGCCGGGCTCAAACGCCAATCTCGCCGCACAGATGGCCGGGATGTTTCGTTACGACTACAAGGAGCCTTTCTATACGAGCGGGGGGAAGTACTTCAAGGCGAACGGCGAGATTTACCAAGGCGGACCCGACGGTATGATCAGCAACTTCGGCATCGCCCGATACGGGGGCATAGCCTCCTACACCCTGCCGACGATTGCCGTCTATGCCTGTCGGGGGAACACGCCTCCTTTGAATGGGCACACGACCTATGAGTCCGGAACGGGCTGCGCCATCCTGGGCAGCTACGAACTGCGCGACAGCGAAGGTGGCGAGACCAGTGTGACGGTTCACTATGGATCGCACAAACTCGATGACGCGCTCGCAACGGGGAAGGCGCTCGCAAGCGACGCCATCTACGGGAATCTTACCATCAACGCCATGGGAAGTGGCTGCATCGACCGCGATAGCGAGGCCGTGTCAAGCTGGGACGTGACCAACCTCCACTGGTGGATCGAGAGGCATGACAGCGCCTACAACGTGCTCTTCGGGGACGGGAGCGTGAAGACCTTCTCGGACTCGGGCAAGTCCCTGATGAAGCAGTATATCCTGCGGTCGGGTTGGAACGTCGCCGG